>NZ_DATGLN010000152.1:0-23914 GCF_035294165.1 Chthonomonas sp. | reverse complement strand
CTGGGTGACGATGCGCGGCATGCTCTCGCGCTGGTCTCGCCACTCCATCTCCAGCTTCTCGATGCGCTCTTGCAACTCCGCCTTAAGCGCAACGAGGTCTTCGGCGACGTCTTCGCCGGGGCTAAAGCGCCCTCGTTCCTGCGTGGCACTCAGCTCTTTCTCTATCTCGGCGAGCCGTGCCTTCGCTTGCCGCAGCTCCGCCGGTGGAAGCGCATATTGCAGTCGCACGCGACTGGCAGCTTCATCAATGAGGTCAATCGCCTTATCCGGCAAGAAGCGGTCGGTGATGTAGCGGTCGGCAAGGTGGGCGGCGGCCACCAGGGCATCATCGGTGATCTTCACCCGATGGTGCGCCTCATAGCGCTCCCGCAGGCCCTTGAGAATCTCAACGGTCTCATCCGGTGTCGGCTCGCTCACCTTCACCGGCTGGAAGCGCCTCTGCAGAGCGGCATCCCGTTCGATGTATTTGCGGAACTCGTCGAGGGTGGTTGCACCGATGCACTGCAGCTCTCCGCGCGCAAGAGCCGGCTTCATAATGTTGGAGGCGTCTATGGCGCCCTCCGCAGCCCCGGCGCCCACCAACGTGTGCAACTCATCTATGAAGAGGATCACCTCCCCTTGGGCTTTGCGAACCTCTTCTAGCACCCTCTTCATCCGCTCCTCGAACTCACCGCGGTACTTTGTGCCGGCAACCAAGCTGGCCAGATCGAGGGAGACAATGCGCTTGTCTTTAAGGGTTTCCGGAATATCCCCCGAAACAATGCGCTGCGCCAACCCTTCGGCTATGGCCGTCTTTCCTACTCCCGGTTCGCCGAGCAGCACCGGGTTATTTTTGGTTCTTCGACTGAGAATCTGAATAACGCGCTCGATCTCCGTGTGGCGTCCTACCACCGGGTCAAGTTTATCGTTGCGCGCAAGCTCGGTATAATCCCGCCCGAACTCATCCAAAGTGGGCGTACGAGACCGAGTCGTCGGTCGCGAATTCGATGGCGCATCCGTATCCTGCAGCGCCTGAACCTCGCGCCGTGTGCGCTCCAAATCCACCCCCAGTTTGGCAAGAACGCGCCCGGCAAGCCCTTCGCCTTCACGAATAAGCCCCAGCAACAGATGCTCCGTGCCGATGTAGTTGTTGTTCAACTGGCGGGCCTCATCGTAGGCCAAATCTATGACCCGCTTGGCCCGGGGCGTTAACTGCATGTCTTGTGTGGGGCGTCCATCCCCATGCGACACCTGCCGCTCTATCTCACTGCGGATTCTCCCTAAGGAGACCCCCATACGCTCCAGGATACGGGCAGCAACACTATCGCTCTCTCGCACCAGACCAAGCAGAAGATGCTCTGTGGAGACGTAGTTCTCTCCCAACCTCCCGGCCTCTTCCTGTGCGAAGAAGACGACGCGCCGAGCACGCTCTGTAAATCGCTGCCACATAGTCTATTCCTCTCTCTGTAACGCCATGTATTTAAAACGGTTTCTCAGAAACAACGCTACAGTTCTTTTCCTTTTCGTTTTATTTTCGGATTCTCCTACCGGATTAAATACCGTGTTTCAGAGGAGAACCCAAGTACCGTCTTCAAGACGATATTTGTACTCTACTTTTTAAGGGCGTCTATTCCCCCCAAAAAGTTCCCTTGAATCTTAAAATACCTCCTATCCTTACGAACAGGGAAAAGCATGAAAACGCTCCACCCCGTTTTTACGTAGGAGTTCTTTGCCAGTCGCGCCAGCATCTTCTGGGCGCCCATGGTGGTTAACCCCGCGTCGGCCAAAGCGCCGGCAGCCCTGCCCCAATCCGCCGGTTGCAAGCTGCCGCGCAGCAGATATTCGGGTGCAATAAACATACCCTCTCTTCCCGGCCTCCTCTTGTGCCAGGCAGACCGCAAGACGGCCCTGTTCGGTCAAGCGTTGCCGTACCTGCACTACTCCCTCATGGCCCCTTGCTAAGTTGCAGGCGCATCTTGCTGGGGTTCATCGTTCTGCAGGCGCTGCAGAAGGGCTTGAACCTTCGCGCTATCCATGCCGAAGTGCTCAAACACCTTGGAGACTTTGCCCTCTTCAAGCTGCAGAAGCCCCAACAACACATCCTCTAGCTGCATGCGGGGCCGCTGCGCTTTCGTGGCGGCTTCCTGCGCCAACAACAGGGCGCGGCTCACCTCAGGCGTTACCTGGATGGCGAGGACGGACGAAGGGGTAGATAGCTCCACCTGTGTAGAGACGGTTTAGGTAGCGGTGCCCCCATCCTGTAGTGCCTGAACCTCGCGCCGTGTGCGCTCCAAATCTACCCCGAGTTTGGCAAGAACGCGCCCGGCAAGCCCTTCTCCTTCACGAATAAGCCCCAGCAACAGATGCTCCGTGCCGATGTAGTTGTTGTTTAAGTGGCGCTTCTCATCGTAGGCCAAATCTATTACCCGCTTGGCCCGGGGCGTTAACTGCATATCTTGCGTGAGTTGTCCATCCCCATGCGGTATCTGTGGCTCCAGCTCTTGGCGGATGCCCTCCAAAGAGAAGCCCATACGCTCCAAAGCCCGACAGGCCACGCTATCGCCATCCCTCAACAAACCCAACAGAAGATGTTCTGTACAGACGTGGTTCGCCCCAAACCTGATGGCCTCTTCCTGTGCGAAGAAGACGACGTGCCGAGCACGCTCGGTAAATCTCTGCCACATAATCGTGTCTCCTGGTCAGCCTTTAACTCATTCTGCTTTCTGCTGCCCTCTTAAGCTTACACCGACATGTTAACCGTTCAAGGCCCGCTCTGCCGTGCCAAGCGGCGGAGAGCCGGGCTTAAACCTTTAGTCCATCCACCTTCGTAAGCTCGCGGAATGCCGCGATGATTCGCTGGGTAATGCGGCCGGGCTTGCCCTCGCCTATTTTGCGCTGGTCGCACGAGACCATCGGGATCACCTCGGCCGCCGTTCCGGTAAGAAAAGCCTCGTCGGCGTTATAGACGTCGTAGAGAGTCAGGCTGGTTTCACGACAAGCGATGCCCATATCACGGGCTAAATCCATCACCGCTTGGCGCGTGATTCCCGGCAGGGCGCCATCGGTTGTGGGGGGTGTCAGCAGCATTCCACCGGACACCAGAAAGATATTATCTCCGGTGGCTTCGGCCACATAACCCTGCATGTTCAGCATGAGGGCCTCTCCGGCGCCCATGCGGTTGGCCTCCATTTTGGCCATGATGTTGTTAACATAGCGTCCCAACGATTTGATCTGCGGGTCAATACAGACGGAGGGCGGCACCCGCGTCGAGGCGGTTATCACATGCAAACCGTTCTCATACATCTCTTGAGGATAGAGCCGCAGCTGTTCGGTGGAGATAACCAGGGTGGGGGTTTTCCCGATATGGGCAGGATCGAGGCCTAGCCCCACCCCGCGCGACACAGAAAGGCGGATGTAGCCGGAGTAGTGCCCGTTCTTCCGCACCAACTCGGCTATCTGCTGCTGGAGAACCGGTTTCTCCACACAAAGCTCGATGCCAAGCGCCCGCACCGAGCGAAAGAGCCTTGTGAGGTGGGGTTCGAGACGAAAGATGTTGCCGTCGTAGACACGAATCCCCTCAAAAGCCCCGTCACCATAAAGAAAGCCGTGGTCGTAAATGGAAAGATGGGCCTCTGCTTTGGGCACCAACTTCCCGTTGAGATGTACCCACTGTTGATCGGAGGGAGCCGGATGGCTCTTTTCTGTTTTTCGCACCGCGTTTCAATCCTCTTCGTTTCGCTCCTCACCAACTCTGATAGGTCGGTGCTACTTGCAGTATACCCCCTTCTCAAGCTCTATTTCCACCTTAGCTCGGGGCACGCCAAGCGCTATACGTTCGGATAGCCATCCGCCTCCAAAACCGCTTCCGCCAGCTGACGACGCAGTTTCATAGGGTTCCATACACCTAAACGAAGCGCCTCCATAGCCTTTTCAAGAGACCGATTTGGCGCTCCCGAAAGCCCCAAACTGGCCACCGCATAGTTTGCCGCCCGATAGGCCGTTTCCGTATAGGCGATGGCCGCGACCTGTGCGGATAGAAGCAGCGGCTCTACCGATCGGTCTGCTAGCTTAAGGCAGCGCAAACACCGCAAGTAAAGGCTCTCCAAGCCATAGGCCGCACCGATCACATCGGCAATGGCGGCGACGATCTCTTGCGCTTCGCGCCAAGGCTCCTCTCTTTGCGTAAGCTCGCGCAGAAGCAGCAGCGCGCTCCGCTTTGCTCCATCGGCCGCATCCGCAACCGTCGTCAGCACGTCTTGGCCTTCGGCCGGGGCCACAAAAGGTCGGTTCGCACTCTCCACTTCTGCCATCGCCTGCCATAGCGGCAGAACCCCCATCTGCCCTCGGCGCATCAACTGCGTTACGATGGCGATTCGTAGCAGTTCGTTGGCGCCTTCCCCAATTCGCAGCAGACGCTGGTCGCGCCAAGCGCGTGCAAACGGCAGCTCCTCCGTGTAGCCATAGCCACCATGCAGTTGAATGGCCTCATCGCTGAGATAGCTGTAAACCTCCGACCCGATCACCTTCACCGCACAACACTCTAAGGCAAACTCTTCTGCCGCCGCACGATAACGCTGGGGAGCCTCCTCCGAATCGGGCACAATGCCGCTGAAAGCCTCCTCCAGATCGCCGGCTAGGCGATAGACCATGCTCTCCAGGGCGAAGATGTGGGCAGCCATCTCGGCCAACTTATGGCGAATTAGCCCGTAATCGCCGATAGGGCGACCGAAGGTCTTGCGCTGTTTGGCATAGCTTGCACACAGCGCCAAAATCTGTTTCAAACCGCCCACCGCCCCCGCCTCAAGGCGAAAGCGCCCCATGTTGAGGGCGCAGAAGGCGGCATGGTGCCCCATGCCATCGGCAAAAGCGTTCTCTTTCGGCACCCTTACTTCCTCGAAAACAACGCGGCGTGTGGAGGTGCCGTGCATGCCTAACTTGTGCTCTTCGCGCCCTAAGGAAAGCCCCTCGCTATTTCGCTCTACAAGAAACGCGGTGAACTCCTTCTCGCCGGTGCGGGCGAACACGGTGAACAGATCGGCGATTCCGGCATTGGTGATCCACATCTTCTCGCCGTTGAGAATGAAGTGGAGTCCATCCGAAGAAGGAGTGGCCCGTGTTTGCATTCCTAACACGTCGGAGCCAGAGCGCGCCTCGCTGAGAGCAAAACCGGCGATCCATTCTCCGCTGGCTATCTTGGGTAAGTAGCGACTTTTCTGTTCATGATTGCCGAAGTAAAGAAGAGGTAGCGCCCCTAAAACGGTTTGCACCTCGTGGGTCAACGCAAAGGACTGCTGAAAGTTAAGCTTCTCCGCAATAAGAGCTTCCACCATGTGAGAGAGGCCGAGACCGCCGTAGACCTCAGGCACATCGCCCGCGAGCAGGCCCAGCTCTCCGGCCTGTAGCATGAGCTGCCTTACCAAAGCGTGGTCGCCGCGTTCGATGGCCTCGGTATGGGGAAGCACCCGATCGTGAAGGAACTGTTCTGCCGTCTTGCCGATGAGACGGTCTTCTGCGGTAAACATTTCGGGAACGAACACCTCTTCTGGAAGGGTGGCCTCCAGAAGAAAAGCGCCCCCTCGCTTGTGGGTGGTGCGCGTCATAACCTAATGCTCCTTTTGAGAGTCTCTACTCTCTTTATACCTATCGGCAAAAGGTTTCTACGCCATTAGCTCGGTGGTATAATTAAGCACTGTACTTGAGGAGAATCTTTGATGTCCATGCCGAATGTGCGCCCGCCTCTTGCCTCGCTGCCCGATGAGCAGGGGCATTTTGGCCCTTTTGGAGGGCGGTTTGTGCCGGAGACTCTTATCCCCGCGCTTGATGAACTTGTAGCCGAGTATCAAAAGGCGAAAGCCGACCCCAGCTTTCAAAAAGAGCTAGACACCTATTTGCGTGACTTTGTGGGACGCCCCACACCGCTCTATTTTGCCGAACGGCTTTCGGAGCACTACGGGGCCCGCATCTACTTAAAGCGCGAAGACCTTTGCCACACCGGCGCCCATAAAATCAACAACACGTTAGGTCAAATTCTTTTGGCACGCCGCATGCGCAAGCCCCGCATTATCGCAGAGACGGGAGCCGGCCAGCACGGGGTGGCCACGGCCACGGTCTGCGCCCGCTTCGGCCTTGAGTGTGAGGTCTACATGGGCGAAGAGGATGTGAGGCGCCAGGAATTGAACGTCTTTCGCATGCGACTGCTGGGCGCCAAAGTAACGCCGGTCTCCAGCGGCACCGGCACGTTGAAGGATGCCACCAACGAGGCCATTCGAGATTGGGTTACTAACGTACGCACGACGCACTACATTATCGGCTCGGTGGTAGGCCCCCATCCCTACCCGATGTTGGTACGCGATTTTCAGTCTGTTATAGGATGGGAGACGCGCAGCCAGATTCTGGAAAAAGAGGGACGCCTGCCCGACATTCTGCTGGCCTGCGTGGGAGGTGGCTCCAACTCGATAGGGCTGTTCTATCCCTTCCTTAACGACGGCGAGGTGCGGCTTATCGGGGTGGAGGCCGCCGGCGAGGGCATTGAAACGGGACGCCATTGCGCCACCCTCACGGCCGGCACCCCGGGCGTTTTCCAAGGCTCGGCAAGCTACCTCATTCAAAACGAGGATGGGCAGGTAGCCCCCTCGCATTCGATCTCGGCCGGCCTGGACTACCCGGGCGTGGGGCCGGAACACTCCTACCTGAAAGAGACGGGACGCGCCGAGTATGTCGCGGTTACGGATGAGGAAGCCATCCGCGCCGTGCAACAACTCGCCCAAAAGGAAGGCATTATCGCTGCCCTCGAAACGGCTCATGCCTTCGCCTACCTTGAAACCCTCGCGAGAACCCAACAGCTTACCAAAGAGACGATTGTCGTCATCAACTGCTCGGGGCGTGGAGATAAGGATATGAACACCATTGCGAGAGTTTTAGAGTTACGATGAGCCGAATAGCCCAACGTTTTGCCGAACTGCAGGCCCGCAACGAGAAAGCGCTTGTTGGTTTTGTTACGCTAGGCGACCCTACTCCTGAACAGACCGTGCCTCTCGTGGTAACCCTTGCCGAGGCGGGTGTGGATATCGTGGAGCTGGGCATCCCTTTTAGCGACCCGCTTGCCGATGGCCCTTCCATCCAGGCCTCCTCGCAACGCGCCCTTCAAAACGGCATGACCGTGGCCAAATCGCTCGATATCCTTCACCAAATTCGTGCCAAATGTCCCGATCTGCCTCTCATCGTGATGACCTACTACAACCCCATCCTGCGCTACGGCCTTGCGCGCTATGCGGCAGATGCAAAGCAGGCTGGAGCAGATGGGCATATTATCACCGACCTCACACCCGAGGAGGCAGAGCCGTGGAAACGCCTTTCCGACGAGCACCGGCTCGACACTATCTTTCTGCTAGCTCCCACCAGCACCGAGGCGCGCATTCAAAGCGCCACAAAGCTTTGCAGCGGGTTCGTCTACTGCGTTTCCCGCACCGGAGTTACAGGGGCTAGACGGGATGTTCCTCAGGAGCTAACCGAGGTGGTGACGCGCATCCGACACCACACGGATCTGCCTATTTGCGTGGGTTTTGGCGTTTCGCAACCCGAACATGTGCACTCCATCTGCCGCTTCGCGGACGGCGTGGTGGTGGGCAGCGCTTTGGTTGACCTTATTTACGCACATCGCAACGCGCCGTCGCTGCTCTCCGAAGTCTATCGCTTCGCCCACACCCTAAAAACCGCCACCCGCAGCACATAAAGGATGGGATAGGAGGCACACAAGGCCGAGGGTGCTGCGCACCGCACCTTTCCCTCAAGAGTACCCCCACCAGCCCCACCCCTCTCCCCATCGGGGAGAGGGGAGACCAATAAATTTATTGGCAGTTTCCTATGATAACCTTCCTCTCGGAAACTCAACATAACCGCCCCCTTTCCCCCGAATCGGGGGAAAGGATGGGATAGGGGGCGAACATGAGAGGCTTGCTCTGCAGATTGACTCTAGAGCCGTGAGACTGACTGTTTCTGCAGCTCCTCACCCTGCTCCTCAAGGCCGACGCCCTCCCCCTCGTGCGAGATGAAATGGTTTCCGCGCGCACATTTTTATGAAATAGTACCGCATCTTAGTGTGCAGCCCAAAGTTGCATCGTAGGCGATTGTTCTGGGCTTGTACCAATCTGTAACAAAGCGAGGGGGCAGGTGCCCCCTCGCCTCAACATCGAGCCTAGTCACCACTACTCAACGGTAACGCTCTTGGCCAGGTTGCGGGGCTGGTCTATATCACAGCCGCGCTCGCGGGCGATGTAATAGGCCAAAAGTTGCAACGGAGCGATGGCAAGAATCGGCATCAGGCAGTCCGGTGCCGATGGCAGAACGATGCGCTCGTCGGCCCCATCCGAAACGGTGCCCTCCGGTTCTACCACCACCACGGTGCCCTGCCTTGCCTTCACCTCCTTCAAATTGCTCTCCATCTTTTCACGGGTAAGGCTCTGAGTCGAGATGCCGATGACGGCCACCCCCGGCTCGATCAGCGCCAAAGGCCCGTGTTTCATCTCACCGGCCGGATAGGCTTCCGCGTGAAGATAAGATATCTCCTTCAGCTTCAGCGCCGCCTCCAGCGCCGTGGCGTAGTCCAATCCGCGCCCCAGATAGAAGAAGGATTTGCTGCTAACGAGCTTACGCGCCAACGCTTTGATGGCCTCCTCCTGCTGCAAGCAGCGCTCCAGCAACTGCGGCATCTTCGGCAAGGCGCCCACGAGCGCTTGCAGGTGGGATGGTAGACCATTCGGAGCCTCCAGCTGAGCTAAAAACAGCCCCAGTAGGGCCAACACCACCAGCTGGGCGAGGTAAGCTTTGGTGGAGGCCACGCCGATCTCCGGGCCTGCTTGGGTGAGTATTACCGCATCCGCCTCACGCGCCAAGGTGCTGCCGATAACGTTTACAATGGCCAGCGTGGTGGCACCGCGCGCCTTCGCCTCGCGCATCGCGGCCAGCGTATCGGCCGTCTCGCCCGATTGAGAGATTAGGATCACCAGCGTGTTGGGGTCAACGAGGGGATCGGAATAGCGAAACTCACTTGCCACCGAGACCTCCACAGGGCGACGAAGCCACTGTTCCAGCCACCGTTTCCCCACCGCACCGGCATGGTAGGCCGTACCGCACCCCACAATCGCGATCCGTTCAAACCGCTGCAGGTCTTGAGGCGTAAGCGCAAGCCCTGGGAAGGCGATCCGCTCCTCTTTAGCAAGTCGTCCTCTTAAAGTGTCCTGCACAGTGCGCGGGCCTTCATGAATCTCCTTCAACATGAAATGGGCATAGCCGCCCTTTTCCGCCGCCTGATCGTCCCAGTCCACATGCAGAACAGCGCGCTCTTGTACGACGCCACGCCTATCGGTGATGATCACCTCTTGGGGGGTCACCACGGCAAAATCGCCGTCTTCCAACGGCACCATATGGCGGGTATGGCGCAGCAGTGCCGTCATATCGGAAGCGATGAGCTTCTCCTCATGACCTAAGCCGATGACGAGCGGTGAATCTTGCCGGGCCACATAGAGCGCTTGAGGCGTGTCGGTGCAGATCACCGCAATGGCGTAGGAGCCTCTTACGCGGCTCAGTGCCGTTCGGATGGCACGTGCTACCTCTTTTTGAGAGGCTGTAGCGGACGGTAAGTTGGCCTCGATAAGGTGTGCAAGCGTTTCGGTATCGGTCTCCGAGGTGAAAGTGTGGCCCTGTGCAAGCAACTGCTGTCGCAGCTCCATATAGTTTTCGATGATCCCGTTATGCACAACGGCAAGTCGCCTTTTGCAGTCGGTATGGGGATGGGCATTGGTCTCACAAGGTCGCCCGTGGGTGGCCCAGCGCGTATGCGCGATGGCCACCGATGCCTGTGCCGGCACCTGAGACAGCAGCTTTTCGAGGTTCACAATGCGCCCCTCTGCCCGCACCACCTCAAGCCCCTGTGAGGAGAGATAGGCGATGCCTGCCGAGTCGTAGCCGCGATATTCCAGGCGTTTCAGATTGCTGAGCGCCGTGGAAACGGCCTCTCTGGCGCCGATGTAGCCGGTGATTCCACACATGGGATTTTCTACTCCTTACCTTTCAATTTTTCTAACGTTTTGCGCCTAGAACCGTTACGTCGGCCCCTGCGCTCCTGAGCACTATATTCCACCTCTAGCGGGGTTTCTGTAGGCTCCGCTTCCACAGGCGGCGCCACGATATACTGGAACTGGGTGCCGCATTCTGCGAGACGTTGGGCCAGCTTCTGTAGCTCTTCGGCCTGCTCCGGCGTTACGGCATCGGTGAAGAGGCGCACGATCTTGCCGTGCAGCACGGTTCCTCCAAAGCTCCAGGGGTGTCGCCGTCCCAGCTTATGGCTGTCGGCGGCGATTAGAATTTCGGGCACGCCTTGCAGCAACTGTTTGAGAAACGCGGCCTCCTCGGCGCGATGCGAGAAGAGATCAAGCCCGCCCAACGGCGCCGCCGGCCCGAAAAGCACGCCGCTTGCGCCCACAATGGCGATGCCGGGCTGGAAGGTGCTGCGAAACTCAGGGGCATGAAAGGCGCAGTCGTCTGGATCGTAAATCTCGCCCAGCACCCCTGTGGCCACTCCCGCCGCCACCAGTTCCAGCAACGAGGGCACGCTATTGGTGAAAACGATGAGATTATGCGGTGGCCGCCCCTCCACCACGGCACGTCGAATCTCGCAGGCCACAGCATAGGTTGTGCTGCCGGCGGTGAGCGCAATGGCCATCTCGTCGGGAAGTGAGCGAACAATGGCACGGGCGATGGCCTGTTTTGCTTCGAGATTGCGATCGAGCTGATCGGTAAAGTAGCCTGGGCTGTAGGGGGAACGCGCCACCATAACGCGCCCACGCCGCACCTCTAGCCCTCGAACACGACTTAGTAGTTGCTGTAGGTAGTCCAAATCTCGGCGGATCGTGCGCGAGTCGCAACGCATGAGCGCTGCGAGGTCTTCAAGATGAAGGTGTTCCTCGCTCTCCTCTAAAACCTTCAACAAGCGCATTCTCCGCGCATCCGCGTTTTCGGCCATGATGGTTCTCTCCTTTGAAGCTCCCTTCACTGGGAGATTTAGACACATTATAACATGAAAGTGACGAAAAATCAAGCGTTTTCGACATAATATTAGTTTTCTAGGACATATCGAACAGCTCCATTATACATCAACACGCCTTTCTCACGCCCCTGATCCTTATTTAGGGCACAATTCTTGCAAATTGGTGTTGCGCCGGGGTTCCGTTTTTCGTGGAAACTATCAAAAGATGGTCAAGATTCGTGTATACTTCTTATTTGTGAAAAGCGCCAAAGGAGAGCGGCGCCCTTGGAGGAGTATGGATAGATGAATAGTTCGACACCACTGCGTGTAATGGTTTGGGACGAAAATCCCCCTCATGCCCCTAAAAAGGTGTACCCCAACAGCATTAACGGAGCCATTGTGGAGGCGCTCAACGAACTTGGGGAAGGAAGCATCCTCGCGTTTCCGTCCAATCTCGACGGCCCTGAGCAGGGCTGCAGTGAACAAGCTCTTCAAGAGACCGATGTGCTGATATGGTGGGGCCACGCCCGTCATCGCGAGGTCACCGACGACACCATGATGCGCATCTACGACCACGTGCATCAGCGGGGAATGGGCTTCATCGCCTTGCATTCGGCCCACTACTCGAAGCCCTTCCAAGCCGTCCTCGCCTGCCCCGGCCACCTAAAAGGCGGCTGGCGTGAGGCCGACCCACCTGATACCGAAGAGATTCGGGTCTGTGCCCCTAAACACCCCATCGCCCAAGGTGTAGACGATTTTGTGTTGCCCCAGGAAGAGATGTATGGCGCCCCCTTCGATGTGCCGCCCCCACTCTGCGTGGTCTTTCAGTCCTACTTTCCTCTAGGGGGCGAGTACTTTCCCTCAGGGCTCTGTTGGACGGTTGGGGTTGGCAAAAAAGAAGGGTTCACCTCCGGCCGCGGCGGTGGGGAGAACGAAGGCGAAGGAGCCGGCCGTGTGTTCTATTTCCGGCCGGGTCACGAAACCTTCCCCACCTATTTCCATCCCACCGTGCGCCGTATTATCTACAATGCGGTGCTTTGGTGTGGGCGTCGCGTTTAGCCACACGGCCTCAAAACGGCAAGGGGCGGTACCGCCGCCCCTTTTGCATCTCGAAACCTTGCCCATCCGCTATCGCCGATAGACTCGTGGGTCTAAACGCGGCCTCTCTCCCTCTCGAATCCAATAGAAAGCGTTGGCCTTCAGAGGCCCAAAAGTTTGACGCCCCCCTCGTGGCCAGTGGATCTCCACTCCCTCCACCTCCGTCGCATCGGCCAGCCCAAAGTTGAGGCGCGTGTCGCTGTGCGATACATAGCTCCCGCCCCCGTGCACCCAGCGGGTTTGGACGCCATAGCGCGTGTGCACAGCCAGCTTTGCGCCAATGGCGTCCCTGTTGCAGTGCACCCCTTCCAGGCGAAAAGTGATCCAGTTGTTCTGGTTTCCTCCGTCGTTGCGAAAGAGTTGCAGAGGGCCGTTCTGAGCCACCATCACCACATCGGGGTCGCCATCGTTGTCGTAATCGCCCACGGCAAGGCCACGAGTGACCCTTGGTTTGGCAAGATCGCCCAACGAGCGAAGGTCTTCCGAAAACTGCCCGCGCCCTCCATTATGAAAAAGCTGTTGGCTTTGAGCGTAGCTTGCGCCTGCTCCTAAAATCTCAATATGGTCGAGCACATGGCCGTTACCCACAACGATATCGAGATGCCCGTCGAGGTCGTAGTCCAAGCTCTCTAGGCCAAACCCAAGAAACTGCAGGTTGGTACCCATCATGCCCGACCGGTAGGTACTATCCTCAAACAGCCCGTCACCCATATTGTGATAGACCGACTTCGGCTCGCCCGAAAAGTTGACCACGACGAGGCTATCGTGACCATCGTCGAAGAAGTCGCCGGCGGCGATGCCCATGCCCGAAAGCGCCTGTCCGTCAGGCCCTACGGCAACGCCCGCCTGCAGTGCCTTATCGCTGAAGGTGCCGTTGCGATTGTTGTGGAACAAAAAGTTAGGCATGGTATCGTTGGTTACAAACAGATCGAGCCAGCCGTCTTCGTCGTAGTCGAACCAAAGGGCGCTCATCGCCTTCCCCAACGCTTTTTGAATGCCCGACTTTGAGGTGACATCGGTAAAGGTGCCGTCGCCGTTATTGTGAAAAAGCCGACAGAAATTGGGGCTGTAGACCTGTGGCCGACAGTACGAGGGTTCGCCGCGCAGGGGGCAGGGGCGATCCAACGCCAGCGACCAATGGGCGTAGTGACACACAAAGAGATCGAGGTAGCCGTCGTTATCGTAGTCGCCCCAAGCGCTCGATAGCGGCCAGGGCAGCTCCGACCCGGCGGTATCGCCCAAACCGGCGCGCTCGGTGACATCGGTAAAGGTACCGTTACCGTTGTTGTGAAACAGGCGATTGCCGCCGTAGGCTGTGATATAGATGTCGGGCCAACCGTCGTTATCGTAATCGGCCACCGAAACCCCCTGCCCATAGCCGGTATAGGCGTCGAGGCCCGATCCGGCAGTTACATCGCTGAAGGTGCCGTCTCCATTATTACGGTAGAGCGCGTTGCGCGTGGGAAAGGCCACTTTGGCAGCCGGAGCGCCCGGCACAGGCCCTCCTTGTACGGCAAAAATATCTAGTAGGCCGTCGTTATTGTAGTCCAGAAAGGCCACGCCGCCGCCTGTCGACTCGATGAAGTAATGGTGACCTGTAGCCCCATTGCTGAAATCCCAGTGCAGGCCGGCCGCTGCAGTAACATCGGTAAAACGCATGGGATGAGCAGTAAGCATGGGAGCGTTGGCGATCTGCTGCGGTTTATAGACGGTCGAGATAGGAAACACGGGAATTGTGGGATCGTGGCGACGACACCCAGAAGCAGCTAAGCCGCCACCTAACAGCATCATCAGAAGTTCTCGGCGGGTTATCATAGCTCTGCGGGGTTTACCAAAGGAACATAGTCGGGATCGGCCAGCCTTTTAGCCAGCTTAGTCAGATGATGGCGCTTACAGTAGTCTATCAGCGCCGCGCGGGTGCGCTTGTTCGTAGGGTCTTGTTCCACCATTAGCTCGTAATATTCAAGCGCTTTGGCGTAATCTCCAAGCAACTCCTCCGTGTGGGCCAGGCGCAATCCAGAGTCCACATCGTGAGGGTTGAACTGCATCTGATGGATCAGCTGATCCACATCGTTCCGCCACTGCAGCACTTTTTGATATTGTTGGGCTACAGCGCGCTCGTGTTGGCGATCTCCCAGCAGGCGATAGCATTCCAATAGCCCGTTCAAGATGCCGTTATCGTTGGGCGCGATAGCGCTGCCGGCCAGATAGACTTTAAGGGCCTTTTTCGGGAACCCGGCCTCACTAAGCAGTCGGCCGAGCAGGGTATAGGGGCGCACATCGTTGGGCATGCCTTTACCCGCCAAGATCGCGTAGGCCATGGCTTTTCTTAAATTAAAGGGTGTATGCGGCTTATGTTCATAAAGTACGCCCATCAGATAGCAGGCATTCGGGTCGTTTGGATGCTGTTGAAGGTAGGGGGTAAGGTCTTTTTCGGCCTGATCGAGCTGGAGGTCGTCCATCTCGTTTGCCACCATCGCAATGAGGAACCGTGAGTCTTTTTTCAGATGGTAGGCCTGTCTTAGCGCCCAAATAGCCTTTTCTCGATTATGCAGTTCGGCCTCGATCATGCCATAGCCTCCCACCGCCTCCGGGTTGTTGGGCAGCAATGTCATGGCCCTTTTGGCAGCGGCCTCGGTGATATCCATACGGCCTTCCTGGTGGGCGGCGCGGGCGAGTTCCAGCTGCAATTCGCCATCATTGGGGTTTAGATCGGCAGCCTTCTTCAAATAGTAGGTAGCTTGAGGGTAGCGAAAAATCTCGCCATACAGCAGTCCTAACTGTTCATAGCATCCATAAAAGCGGGGGTCGCGCTTCACCCCTTGCAGCCAGAGCTGTTCCGCCACAAAGGGCTTATTAGAGGCCATGGCTTTCATCCCGGCCACATAGTAGCGCATTCCTGGGCGGTGCCACTGCAACCAGAACCACACAAGATAGCCTATTGCCAAAACACCCCCGACGAGGCACAGGGAGAAGAGGAGGCTTTTCAGGCGTTTTGTTTTTAGGGCTTGCGACAATGGCATTTGCCGATCGGGGTGGTGCATCATCCGTTTCATGGTCTCAAGCAAGCCAGCCGTTCATGCCACGTAACGAAAGACAGCGAGGAGAGAAGGAAGTGCCCTTCTCTCCTAAGCTGCCAACAGTCGCGAGGCTGTCCCTAAGATCAGTGCGTTGGTGCATTCGTGCCGGCGAACTGCGATGGCGCCCAATCCTTCATCGGGGAGAACTTCGCATGGCCATCCACAAACACCAGGTTGCGCTGCCCACCCGGCGGCACGGCGATATCGAAGACCTGGCTATCGTAGCCCAGTTCATCGAAGATCATGGCCTTCGAGGTCGGTTCCTGGATGGCGGCCATCGAGACACCACGGCGCACGGAAGCGCCACAACCGTTCCACTGCGCGATGGTGATGCCCAAAGAAGCGTTTTGGCCGGTATTCCAAGTCTGGTCTAGCAGGGTGCGGAGGTCCCAGTAGTCATGGTCATACCACGAATCGAACATAGTGCCGTAGCTGGTGTAGGGCCAGGACTTGGTTCCATTAGTCGCCCAAGAGGCATCATTCGGGCAGATGTACATCTGCTTATTCTTGATGTAGGGGTAGATCTGCATGGCGTTTCCGCAGGCCGCATTGGGGTCGGTTGTGGTATCCGGGGCATGCCAGTTGTCGCCATCTGGGAACTCCTCGTCCCAGTCTTGCACGTACATCAGGGCGGCCAGACCGAGCTGTTTTAAATTGCTAAGGCAGGCCGTGCGACGCGCCATGAGTCGCGCCTTTGCGAACACGGGGAAGAGGATCGCTGCCAATATCGCGATAATGGCTATCACTACGAGCAGCTCTATGAGGGTAAAACCTGTTTTTTTCATAAGCAGTCTCCTTCTGTCATGGTGTAGATTTTAGGGATTAGAACCAGTTGGTGAAGCCCCACCAGTTGATGGCTGGCCACTGGGGGAACCGGCGTGCATGGCTCGGTACATGTTCATCATACGCTCGGCGGCACTGCTGCCGGCGGGAGCGGGAGCGGTTTGGATGGGCACACCCTGAGGGGGTTGTCCTCCCGGCCCCATGGCGCGCGGGTTATGCCCTTGGCGATAGGCCTCCATCAGTTTGGCCGCGGCGCCTTTAACCGGCTGAGGTCGATTCATCCAGTAGTATCCCAGTCCAGCCACGATGGCGAGCAGGACAAGGATGCAGATGATTGCCACCGGTGTGCTGATCGATCGGTTCATTGGAACAGCCTCCTTAGCTAGGGTTCGGAAGGAGATTTCAGCACCGGCCTGCTGTATTCCTTCCTACCTATACATATTATAACACCAAACCTTTGGTATGTCAAACCAAGAATATAATTTGCGGCGACTTCGCCATGCCCCTGTGTTATACAGACTCTTTGTGTTTTTTTATTCTCTCAAATGGGCGATCCCAGAGTCTCTTATACTCAAATCGGCCGGACGACAACGAAGAATAATCGAGCTTGTTCGGATACTTTATTCTGGAGGCAGAGCAATGCCTCAACAAAAAAACTTCCACCCTCCGCCAAGAAGGGTGGAAGTTCCAGTGTAGTCGCTCGCCTAGGCTGCGGGCTTGATCTCGATCTTGGCGCCTTCGGCCTCGAACTTGGCCTGCAACGCCTTCGCCTCGTCCTGATTCACGCCCTCTTTGATCTTGGCCGGGGCCGACTCCACGAGGTCTTTGGCCTCTTTCAACCCCAGGCTGGTAACCTCGCGTACCACCTTGATAACCGCGATCTTTTTATCTGCCGGGTAGGCGGCTAGGATCACATCAAAGCTGGTAGGAGCCTCTTCGGCGGGTGCAGCCCCTCCATCGGCCGCAGCGGCTGCCGGAGCCACGGCGACCCCCATCACCGGGGCCGCAGCGGAGACACCGAAAATCTCCTGCAGCTCTTTGGAAAGCTCCGACAGCTCCAAAACCGACATGTTCTTAATCGCTTCGATAATCTCTTCTTTGGTAACAGCCATCTCTCTTTTCTCCTCTCTTGGGCAGTTCCTCTGCTGTTCTATTTCTAGGCCGCCGCCTTTTTATCGGCTATGGCCTGAACGGTTCGCACAAACTCACCGATGATGTTGTTGAGCGTGCCCACAAAGTTCGATGCGGGCGCGTTCAAGGAGCCGATGAGCTGTGCCAATATCTGCTCTTTGGGGGGCAACTTCGCGATCTCGGCCACCTGGTCGGCAGAATAGACCTTGCCGTCTATCCAACCGGCTTTAATTTGCACTCCTGGGCGGCGGAGTTCGCGAAAGAAGTCGGAGGCCGCCTTTGTGGTGGCCACCAAATCCTTTGTGGCAAAGACGATGGCCGTTGGCCCCTGCAGCAACTGCTCGAGCTTTTGGCTCTGCTCTGGACCCAACGCTATTTTGAAGAGGGTGTTCTTCACCACATGGTATTCGCCGCCCGAATCGCGCAGTTTTTTGCGTAGACCGGTGATCTCGGCGACCGTCAGCCCCCGATACTCCGTGAGGATCGCGCCGGTGCTTCGCTCGATAAGCGCGCGCAACTCCTCTACTTTTTGTACTTTCTCTGGATTCGGCATAACGTTTCCTTTGCAACCTTTCTATGGGCTGCGTTGTTCCCGCCTGCTGCAAAAGAGTTGGCCAGACGCAAAAAGCCCGGCCTTCCACTTGCGTACGCAAGAGAAGTGCCGGGCGCCTTAACGCGAGAAACTCGCGAAAGCGTTCCTAAATTCACTCCTGGCTTCTCCTCGGCAGGCTCTCGTAAAGAGACTTAGGTTCCCTATAAGGAACACCTGCTGTCTGCGGCAAGCGAAGGAACCCACGTTTTCGGGGGATATTGTGGCACGAAACCATCCTTCCTGTCAATGCCGGGTGAGTTCTACGTCCTCTATTTCGCGCAAGACCGGTTCTGTACCCTATTTCGCCAACGTAAGACTAGCTTTCCGGTTTCATGGCCGCTCAGCCCCGTTCAAAGGAGAACTAAGACATCCGATAGTTCCCCCTCCAGCCTAGGGGGCGATGTGTGGAATGAACCCATGTGCGACACTCTGCACGAGTCTCAAGCCCGGCGGCTTCCCGCAGTTGCCTGCCAGCTACGCCAACACGGTAATAGGTCGTAACCACAATGCTCTACTCACGTTATCCTGCCTTGTCTGCCGATACCCATCGTGCGAATGGAAAGGAAAGCTAGGGCGAGGTACCTCTATCTTTTGCAGAGTGGTCGGCATCCACCTGCTGCCCTTCCCCCTTACCGTAGGGGTCTTTGAAGACAACCGCATACAGCACTGTCAGGCTCCAATAAACATACATCACCCTCACAACAACCCCTAAAAAAACTCTACAGATGAGGGATGTGCAAAAAGCTGTTGCGCAGTTTTTCATTGCCAGTGTAGCTAATCCCCCATATGCTATAAATATACAGTACTTTCGCAACAAAGACACATCCTTGAACTGCCGGGAATAGAAGATGAAGCTGAAGGCAACCGTCATTGGCCAACCGATAACTACCCAGCCGAAAGGATGGTGCAGAGGCATGGTGAGCCATTGACGGAAGGAGACGTTTCCTCCTGGCCATAACACTGCCAGAGCAAGGCAAACATTAAAAAGGTAGAGAACCCATTGAACAATAGATCGTTTCATGTTCAGAGTACCCTTTCATCCTCAAGGTGGTCTATCAGGAAGATACAAAACCGTGCCCATCTTTGCCGAATAGCTTCTTGGAATGTAAACTACCGCACGCCAAAGGACAAAAGTCCCTCTCGCTTTGCTTCGAGGTGATATGGTTTCCGCGCGCATATACCTTTCTAGGATACCATCAACTACTGCTAGTAGTTATCGTCAGTATACAAGTCCTGATACAGCATTTTCGACTGCCCCCACCCCTCGCCTGCCGATGGCAACTCATGTGCTCCCCTGACTTAGCCGATTGCGGTCATAGGAAACCCGCAAAAAGAAAATATGCCCCCTCTATATAAGCCTCTCTGTCGGAAGAGTGACAACTCGGCGGTGTCCACAAGGGGTTTTGGGCGATAACAGCTCTCCTTACTTTGTCGGCCTTAGTTCACTCCTATTTTCTGCATGGCCTGCCTCCTTCCCCATGTCCTCTTCCCTCAGACAACCCTGTTCAGGGGAAGAAGATACCGCAATAGCCGTGTTATCGTAAGGCTTTAGCAACTCCGAATGCGTTTGGGCACTAGACACCCCTCTTAATAAGACCTCCCTTGGCTCCTCAGAAGAGGCTCGAAGCAGGGTACTATCCTCTGACTGCAAGAGCATGGTTAACAGCCTTTCAGCGCGCTGACGCACCTCGCCATCCTTACCCGCACGTCTGCCGGCAGCCCAAGAACGCAGACGGTTCTGGATAGAAGCACTATGGACTATCTCTTTTTGCTCTAGATGTAGGCTAACCGCCTCAAGAAAAGCCAGAGCAGTATATTTGTCAGACCCTAAAGTATCCAACCATTCATATAAAGTTTTTCTTGTTTTGACGAGGAAATCCAAAGGTGTTTTAGGTCGAAGTTCGAGAAGAAGGGCAAGAAACTGATTTTTGACGGTTTCATCTGCGCTGCCCAGAGTAGTCTCTCCATAGAACGCTTTAGCAACTTGTTGCATTTGGCGCTTGGCACGAAGTGGTATAATAAAAAAATTTAAAATTTTTTATTGTTATACCCATATATATAAAAGCAAAGACTAATTCTGAAATAAGCACCAACCCTAAACACAGCAAGACGACATTAAGCCTTAGGTCATAACATTGCCAGCACAAGAAGTAGCTGTATAATAAATGTTGGTAATTATTATACAAAATTTCTTTAGTAAGACTAAGCAAAAATGCTATTGGTGAATATTTTAGCAACTTTATTGACAATTTAATGTACTTCATGTCGCCACGGAGCTTGCAAGCCGAGACTAGGAAATCGATACGTAGGCCCCTACTATCTTCTCGTGCCTTCTGGCCGTGCAAGAGGCGTTTAAAAAAAGCGACGTTAGGCATTGTCGTTCCTTCGCATCTGTCTCCAACGTTTCAGGGGGCGTCGGTATCTAGTGTGGCGAAGATAAGTTTCTCTTTCCAGCCCAATAAGATCATCTACACTTGCCCTGAAGTTTTTAGTCTTGTCACAGAAGCCTCCACTCTAGGCTCCCAAAAGGATCATGATCGTTAACCCGTTAAAGCCGGTGGCACACTACTGGTTGTCCATTTATTAGATAATTGGTTCTTTGTCTCCTTCCGAAATATCATCGGCTCGATAAACATGCCGTATATAAGCTATAGCAGCTGCGATACAGCGTCTACAGCCAAAGGAAACACCTCGCGTACCAATTCTAAATCCTCCTCACCCTTACGCTTCGCTGCAACCATGCCTAGGACGATCCTCCCGACGATACGTACTTATGTGCATGCAACCCGCTTCTACCACGTCAAAACCCTCCGGCCACTGCGTTCCCTCATCGTAATAGCTCCCTTTCAATACCGTGCCCTCTAATCGTGCACCGCGCAAATCCGCACCACATAGGAAAACCCGACCCAATATCGCCCCACGCAAATCTGCCCCCCAGAACCGAGCGCGACGCATCGTGGCCTCTAAGGCATACACCCGCTGCATATCGGCATCCTCTAAAATCGCATCGCTCAGGTCTGCCAAAACGAGCTTGGCACCTTCAAGGTTCGCTCCTTTCAAAATAGCCCCCTCCAAACAGGCACACATCAACTTGCGGTGCGCCAAATTCGCTCCCGTTAAATCGTGAAAGGAAAAATCGGCATGAAATAAATCTGAATGGCTCAAATCAACCCCTCGTAAGCTATCGGCCTGCACCACTTTCAGCAAGCGAGGCGGGGTACCCGGTTCTATTCGCCCTGTGATGGGCGAGAAAGCCAAACCTTTCGAGACAGGCCATGTCCAAATCTCTACTGACATCCTCCAACCTCCTCTCTATTTCTATCAAGGCGGTTAATCTAATTCCTTTTGACTTCCTCCGATGGACGCACGAGAAACATCCTATCCCTCTCTTCCTCAACGGCTCTCAGAGGTGTTTTTAGTAAACAGGTCGTCTCACTCGAGGGACGTAACAAATCTTTACTCTTTTGTATATAGGGAGTCAATACCGTTAAACAGTGCCTTGCTTTCGCTTGAAGCATCCTCTCGCTATCTGTTTTCGCCTTGCGTTGCGCTATAGCGGTTAAAGCCGGGCATGCCTCTAAATAACGGCGTTGCTCAATGAAATCAATTATCAAGAAGCGCAATTCCTGTAATTCCTCACGATCCTGTCTCCGAAAACAAGACTCATTTGAGACCAAAATGAGACACAGCTTCTCCATAGTATCGTTCGATACTCTTGGTGACGTTGGCACGTCCTTTAGATAGTGCTTAAGCTCTCGCATGGCCTCAAAGAGTGATGGCTCATAGGGTTCTCTTGCCAATGCTCTCCATCGCATAATAATTTCCGCAACGTTGGCGATCGCAGCATCCAATCGAGAAGTTAGTCCGCTTTTGGCGACGAAGAGATCCGTCCAAAGTTCCAGCTGCTCCCCAGGGTTCGGAGAGGTATGAAGCTTCCTATAGAACTCCTTAACATAGTGTTTTCGCGCCCAAACCAGAAGGAGAATTTGGGCTAAAGCTATCAGTGCATATAACCCACCCAGAACAAGGCGATAACCATGCAATCCCATTGCATGGAGAGAAAAGAGATAGGCTAATGCGAGTATGAGCAGCACCGCCCATACCACAAAAAAATAACTCCCTCTCATGGTTTGAGCTCCTATTCCCCGTAACTCTTCAAGCATAACCTCTACCCCTAAACGGCAGGGCATGCTGTGGAAGAGTCCGCTGCACCACTTGCCTCTACCCCTACTTCTGTCACCGAGACCCTGCCCTAGTGCCGCCACAGACACCCTAAGCGATGCCGTTGTCCAAACCGTGCTCCAATGGGATAGACCCCGATTCCTGCTTCTTCAAGACCGACAGGGGTCCCCAGAATATCGCAAGATTTTCTGGGGTAGGGCGCCTGTCCCTCACCGTACATATACCAATTCACGCTCTGGTGCACCACATCTCGACGATACTCCGGCCTTCGAGGGCCTCGCAGGTACACTGCAGAAACATAAGGCGTGTTCGTCCCTTGAGCATACCCCACCTCCTCTACAGGCATGCCCGCATCATATACCGTGTCTACTACATTCGTTACCCCATTGCTCGTTACCACACTTCACCGCCTTAAACCATTGGCATACTACATACGCCAGCCATAGAGCATCCGCATACTCTACTTCCTCTCCGAGCCTGTTTCATCGGTATCGTCAATCTCAATGGCCGGCAAGAGGGGTTCACAGTAACCCTCTAACTTCTCACAGGCTTCGATCATCTGCTCTCCAAATTCCTCGACCCACTCTCGCAAGGAGTGCATCTTAAATAGTTTATATGTTGACAGGTCTGCCCCTTCATTGATAGGCTTTTCCACAAAAGCAGTCTCCTGTAAAAACCACCTTGTCTCCACTTCCCAAAGGCGCATCTCCTTGCTGATAATACGACGTACCGGGGGAGATACCATAACATAAGCCTGTTTCTTTAATGCAACGCCTTGTGGATAAGTATAGCGCCCTAGGCGGCGAGATAAGCCTTCAACAGAACGACATAGTTCAGCAAGTTTGGCGAATAAAAGATATTCGTAGTAGTCTAGCGGCCAGCTCTGTATGTTGCTAAAAACTTGACTTTCTTGCCTCCAGGCCTCAATTGTTAATGTAACCACGGTGCCTACGATAGAGTGTTTTACAACAACTGAGGAGTCCGGCAGTCCGTCTAGCCGAATAACGGGCTTGGAGTTCCCCTTTAAAACGAACATTGCCTGCCACTCCGCCATTGGAACCTAATCTCCTAATGTGGCAAAAGCAATCATATCGCTGACAAATCCAATGATGTCAGCTGTACGTGGATACACAACGCAAATCCTTTACAAGAGATGGCGATATTATCATTCCCTCGCAAACCCTCTGCTTTCTTGAACTCCTCAATTGCATTCCCAACAGCCTTTCTCAGTTGCGTTCGAGAAATATCACTTAATAGGTCACCGAACTTGCCTGGTACCTGAAATTTTCTAATCATGCTCGCTTCTCCTCGTCGTATCTATTCCCACTTCCCTAACAAGTCTTGCCCTCTGCTAGGAGAGCTAGATAGGTTCTCCGTATGCGACACTCTGTTAGGGACTTCCCCAGTTGTAGATTGATGATCGAACGCGATATTCCCTTTGTTGACCCGTTTCACAACTCCGAAAGGCGTTGAGAATACTCAGAACTCCTTTTGCCTTAAAGCAAACGTTGCAGACACTTTTCTGATAAGGGGTTAGCAACTCATCATCTTCTCGGGTTAAGCGTGTAAAAACTTTTACCAATTCCGTCTCTATCCTTATCAACGTCTCTCTATCCCAGAAAAAGCCTAACCCTAGGCTATCAACGAGATAACCAATTCGCCCCATCTGCTCTTCTAGGCAAAGACACAAGAGCGCTTTCAACAGGCATGCTCGTATCATACACCGTGTCCACTACATTCGTCACCCCATTGCTCGTTACTACGCTCCTACGCCTTAAACCGTCCGCCCCATAGGTGAACTGGCTGCTGTAGGCCACCCCGTTGGGCGCCGTGTAGTTGCAGGAGACCAAACGGTTCTGGCTGTCCCACACATTGCTGCGCCCTCCACCGCTGAGCGTGTTCCCATCTAAATCGTTAACGTAACCGCTCCCATTCCGGCTTACCAACATGTTGGCGTTATTGTAACCGTAATTCTCCGCCCCACTCACATTATCCTGCTTTGTTAACCGATTGCCCATCGCATCGAACGTGTAGCTCTGCGTCTCC
>NZ_DATGLN010000151.1:0-28393 GCF_035294165.1 Chthonomonas sp. | reverse complement strand
TTGTAGACACTCAGCGTTTTACCGTCGCTGTAAACGGCCTGATAGGCAGCCCGATTCGGTACATTGATCACCAAGCGCAGAAGGTTGGGGCGCTTGGCGGAAAGGACAATCCCTTCCACAAACCGTTCCAGTGTGGTGCTGCCGGTTTGCAGCGTGGCTTCAACCGTTGCCCGCTCCGCGTAGCTATGAAGGTTAGCGTAGAGGTTGGCGGTATAACGCAAAGCGTCCGGCAGATCGGCTGCCTTAACCGAAGAGGCCGGCAAAAGTAAGCACAGTATCATGCAACCGGATAACACCAAAAGTCGGTTCACCATAGGGCACCAATGCGAACATAAGCTACACTAGTATACCTCTTCACTGCGTCTCATCTTTTTCTTGGAGCGAATAAGTGTCGCCTACCCCCAAACGTATGTTAGGGGTTGGAATCGCTTTCCGCCAAGACGAATGTTGCAGGCAGTGTTATAATGTTAGGAAATACCGTGTCGTGCGCACAAGGAACAACAGGATATGGGCTACACCGTCCGAGTTATGCATTTCGCAGATACCCATTTTGGCGTAGAGCAGTACGGCAAGCTGGACGCTGCCACCGGTCTCAACTCGCGTTTGTTGGATTTTAAAACGTCGCTTATGCGTGCTATTAATCGGGCTATTGAAGAGGACGTAGACATCGCAATTTTTGCCGGTGATGCCTACAAGGCGCGTGACCCTCGTCAGACGGAGCAGCGTGAGTTTGCCGAATGCATTCGCCGCCTTTCCGAGAAGGATATTCCTGTGGTGCTGCTAACCGGCAATCACGACCTACCGGTAATGAAGGGGCGTGCGAACGCCATCGAGATTTATCGAACGCTCGGCGTTGAAAAGGTCTACGTATACAGTCGCCCCGAAGTAGAGTGCATCCCCACAAAGCGCGGCACACTGCGTGTTGCGGCCATGCCCTATTTGGCGAAGGGCGTGCTGATTGGGCGGGAAGAGTTGAAACATTTCAGCTTAGATGAAACGCGCCGCTATGTGGAAGAACGTTACTGCTTCTACATTGAGGAGTTGGCGAAGAAGGTGAGGGAGGCAGAAGATGACATTCCCACGGTGCTCATGGGGCATTTCTGGGTAAGTGGGGCCAAACTTTCGAGTTGGCAGCAGGGTTACTTAGGCAACTCCAACGAGCCTCAGGTTCCCCTCTCTGTGCTTACGAACCCCGCTTTCGATTATGTGGCGCTGGGGCACATACACCGTTTTCAAGACCTTCATCCTCAAGGCCAACCCCACGTGGTCTACTGTGGTAGTCCCGACCGCATAGATTTCGGAGAGCGTGAGGAGGAGAAGGGATTCGTGATCGCCGATGTGTACAAGGGGGGAGCCGATTATCGGTTTATTGAGGTAGATGTGGCCCGTAAGATGGTGGAGATAGAGGTGGATGCCGATTGTGATGACCCTACTGCGGCCATCCTCTCTGCCATTAGGCGTCATCCAATTCGAGATAACATCGTACGATTGATCTATCACATTGAGGCGGAGCGCGATTCTTTGGTAGACCAGCGCCTTATCGAGGAGGCCTTATCTCCGGCGCTTGTGCGTATCGTACGCCGCGCTATCCGTCGCAACATCAACACGCGCAACAGCGCACTAACCGAAAATCGCCAGCCGCGTGAGGCATTAACTCTCTACATCGAAACCCAAGACAAACTCCGACCCCTAAAAGACCGTCTGTTAGAGGCTGCCGAACCGCTCTTTCAGGCGTTAGAACAAGAGGAGAGAGAGTTTACCACTTCGCTCTAGGGATGAGGCAACAGGATGATCCCGATTCGATTGAGTTTGAAAAACTTTATGAGCTACGGAGAGCCACCGGAGACGTTGAACTTCGAGGGCCTGCATGTGGCGTGTCTGTCCGGTGAGAACGGCAACGGCAAAAGTGCCCTGCTCGATGCCATTACCTGGGCACTGTGGGGGCGCACCCGCATTGCCTCGCAAGGGGTAAGTGAGGACGATCTCATTCGGCTTGGGGCTCAGGAGATGGAGATACTCTTTGAGTTCGAGCTGAATGGGCAGCGCTACAAGGTGACCAAAAAGCGTAAGCGCGGTGGCAGCAGCGAATGGCATCTTGCCGGTTGGGATGGAAAGGACTGGATATCGCTTAGCGGAACCTCGCAACGGGAGACGGAAAGGCGCCTTACCCAGCTCCTCAGCATGGAGTATGAGACGTTTTTGAACTCGGCCTATCTACAACAAGGCCGTGCGGAGGAGTTTACGCGACAAACCCCCGATAAGCGTAAACAGGTGCTAGGGCAAATTCTAGGCCTTGAGCGCTACGACCGCCTACAAGAGCTTGCACGCGAGCAGGTGCGAGAGGCGAAAGCTCAGATACAGGAGCTTGAGGGGCAGGTGAATCTCTTAAAGCTTGAGGCCAACGATTTACAACGAAGGAACGCGCAGTTGCAAGAAGTGCGAGCCGGTCTTGAAAAGTTGCGAGAGGAGCTGGCCCAAAAAGAGCAAGAACATGCGCAACTACACACGAAGCTTGTGGAGTTGCAGACGTTGGCCACGCAGGTGAGGGAGCTTGAGAGGACACTAGCCGAGCAGAGGGCAGACGCGCAAACTCGCAGAGTTGAACTTGCAAGGGTTGAAAGCCAAATTGCGGAGATGGAAACTCTGCTAGGGCAGAGCGAGGCCATTATCGGTGACTATCAGTTGTGGCAAAGTGCGAAACAGAAAGCCGATGCTCTGGAGCCGCAACTTCAGGAGTATCATGCTGCCAATGAGGAGATGGTTCGGTTAGAGGCCGAACTGCAACGTGAGGAGCAGGAGCTGCGTCATGCCATTGCTGCAAAGCGCCGTGATATAGAACAGCTTGAAAGAGAGATCGAACAGAAGAACCAGTTGGTGACAGAGATTCAAGCTTTGAAAGCCAAGCTCGCATCGGCTAAAGAGGTTCAGGTGCGCTACGATCAACTCTCTGCACGGCAGCAGGAGCTGGAGCAACAAAAAGAGGCCTTGCAGACCGAGTATGATGCGATTCGGCAGCTTGAGAATGATTGCCGTTTGGCGCGGCAGGCTTTGCAGCACGCGATAATAGCTAAGCAGCAAGAGCTTGCCCAGTTGCAAAGAGATTTAGAAGTTCGAAATAGAATTCTTGCCGACATCGCGAATTTGGAGCAACAGCTCGTCGGAGAAGAGCAGCTTCAGGCAAAGTTGCAGGAAGTGCAGCAGGCGCTTACGGAGGCAACGGAAAGGTATCAGGGGCTAAAGGCACAAAATGAGCGTTTGAAGCAGGATATAAGCGAAATTAGGGAGATATTGCCCATTCTGCAACAGGCTGGAGCCAGCTGTCCGGTATGCGCTTCGGAGTTGAATGACGAGAAGCGGCAGCGACTTATTGCCTCACAGCAGACGAAATTGCGGGAGTGTGAGGAACAGCTCGAACGGGTGCGCCAACAGGGTCTCGAACTAAAAGAGAGGAGAAGACAGCTTGAGGAGGAGCAGCAACGGTTAGAGGAGCAGCGACGCCGGTTTATTGAGCAGAGGGCGCGACTGCAGGAGTTGCAAGCACAACGAGAGCAGTACGACACCGTAGAGGAAAAGCTGCAGAGGACGCAGACCGAGCTGGCCGAGCTGGACACAACTGCCGCAAGTAATGCGCTGCGCCCGCTGTTGCTATGGCATAACAATGCGCAGGAACCGCTTCAGCGCCTCGCACGTTTTGACATCGCCACCATGGAGCAACTGGCTTCACGCCGTCAGACGGTGGAGGGGAAGCTTAACGATGTGCGGCAAGCGGAAAGACAGAACAGAGAGGCGATAGAGGCACTACAGAAGCAACGGGACGAGATGCTGCAGTGGCACACCCGTTTGGATGCGCTGCAGTCGCGATTACAAGAGTACGATGGGGTTGAGACAAGATTAAAGCAAGCGCGCGATGAACACAACGAATTACAGCAAAAGCTCGAAAAAGGGGATTTTGGTCATCCTATTCGAACCAGAATGACGATCGCTCAGAGGACACTGTCCCGACTGAAGGCGGTTAGTGAGGAGTACGAACAGGCGAAGCGACAGGCAGAGGCCTTAGAGCCGGCCCGCGAGCGCTTTCGCTTGCTCGAAGACGCACGTGCCCAAATTAAGCCGATGCGGGAGGAGAGGCAGCGGCTAAGCCGTCTCATCGCCGAAAGACAAGCACAGATACAGACTCTGGAGGAAGAACAAGCCGAAAAATGCCTTATGTTAGGGCAGATTGACGAAGTGCAGCAGCGGTGCGAGGCGGCTAGACAGGCGCTTGACGAGGTTCGCCGACTTAGTGAAGAACAGAGAGTTGAGGAGGGGAGGCTTGCCGAAGCCGTGCAGCGTGCTGAAAAGGCAGCTCTTGACTTGCGGGAGAAAGAGGCCGCCTTAAAAGCCTGGAAGGAGCGACAAAGCCTCTATGAGCATTTAGACGCCGCTTTCGGCAGAAAAGGGGTTCAGGCGCTTATCATCGAGAACACGCTGCCGGAGCTAGAAGAGGAGGCCAACGAGATTTTGCGCGCTTTGACCGATGGTAAAATGCAACTGCGTTTTGAGGTGGTGCGCCCAACCCGATCCAAACGCGGTGAGATCGAAACGCTCGATATTCGCATTACGGACGATATGGGCACACGTCCCTACGAGCTGTTTAGCGGGGGAGAGGCCTTCCGCATCAGTTTTGCCATCCGCATCGCCCTCTCGCGCCTGCTGGCCCGCCGCAGTGGCACGCGTTTGCAAACCTTAATTATGGATGAGGGTTTTGGGTCGCAGGATGGAAAGGGGCGGGAGCGTTTGGTGGAGGCCATCGAGGCGATCAAAGACGATTTCGAGAAGATTTTAGTGATTACCCACATGGAAGACCTGAAAGATGTCTTCGCCCATCGTATTGAAGTAACAAAAGATGAGCGTGGCTCTCATATCCATTTAGTGTAGAGGAGGAGAAAGATGCTAAGGGAACACTTTCCTATCACATACCGTTCTTTCTGTTACACGCAAAAAGCTCCTCTTCTAATGGGTGTTGTGTGTAACGGCATTGGGTTTGTGGAGAACTCCATTAAGGCGCTGCCAAAGGGAGAGGAGCTGGAAAGCACAGGAGGTAGCGGGGCGGAGTGGATTGTTGTGGTATACGACAACGACTATAATACGGTGGAGGAGGTCATTCACATTCTCATCGCCGCAACCCACTGTTCGTTTGAGGAGGCCGCCATCGAGACTTGGGAGATACATCACTTAGGTAAATCGGTGGTTCATCACGCCGATAAGGAAGAGTGCGAGCGGGTAGCAAGCATCATTGCCACTATCGGCATTCGGGTAGAGGTTAAGGAGGGATGAAGAAACGCCCAAAAAGCTCTGATCGGCCTCAAGCCTCATCTCCTCCGCTTTCTGTATTCCCCAAACCCAACGATGGAGAAGGGGATAAAATCGCGCGCAGAACCGCCGGCCTCCAAGCATCTTGCGATTTATCGGGAGAGCCTAGCGTTGGCCTCGAAGCCTATACGGCCCTAAAAACCTTGAGCGATCCGGATCAGATAGCGGCCTTCTTCCTTGCAGAACGCGAGAAACTGAACGACGAGATAAAGGCGCCTCTACGAGATGAAAGGGGGAACGCCGGCCTTGAGAGTGCGAAAGCACCCTCCGGCGTGCAGATGGCACGTCGCTTCAGCGACCTAACCGATGCCGTGATCGGGCGATTGTTCGAGCTGGCCTGCGAACGCATTGGGGAGGCGCCTGCCGGAGTACCGCTCTGTATTGTGGCAACAGGGGGCTACGGCAGAAGAGAGCTTTGCCCTTACTCCGACATAGACATCACCTTTATTCCTCTTCGCGATGGGGAGGCCCGAACCGATCAGGTCGTTCGATATATGTTCCAGGCCCTTATGGACATCGGAATGAACCGTGTTGGGCTGGAGGTAGGCTACGCCTATCGCCTGCTGGAGGATTGTGGCAACCTCGATCTGCTTACCATAAGTGGGCTATTAGATGCCCGGCTCATTGTGGGCAGCGAACGACTCTTTATTCAGTTTGAAGACGCCTTTTGGAGCAACTTTAACGCGACCGACTTCATTTTTACCAAGTTGGAGGAGCGATCTCGGGCGCTTGCGAAGCACGGAATGGTTCCTTACCAGGTTGAGCCGAATTTGAAGGAGGGGCCTGGAGGGCTGCGGGATTTTCAGACAATGGTATGGCTGCTACAGGCACGCCACCATCTTCCGGCAGCGCGCGTTCGTGGCGAACGAGTCTTTCAGGTACTTCAACAGGAGATGCACTTGACCGAAGAGGACTGCAAGCAGCTTGCTTTAGCGAAGGAGCACCTCTTTCAAATTCGGAACGCCCTGCATGCTCTTAGCGGAGCCGAACGCGATGTGCTGGTAGTTACGCGCCAGGAGGAGGTGGCCCAGGCTTTGGGCTACGGCCGAGAGCCGGCCTCCACCGAGACGTTTATGGCCCAAACCTATACCCATTTGGCAACGATGCGGCGATTTGCCTCCTCCGCTTTCCGGCGTGTGGAGCATAGCCGCCTTATTTTAGGGATCGGGTTAGACTGCAAGCACCGGCAGATCGTGCCCGCAAACGAGGCCCTGATCGCCGACGACCTCGGCTGGATTTTGTGGATTTTCGAGTTAGCCCAAAAATATCAGCTAGAGATCGGAGAGGCGTTGGAGCCTATTATCATTGAGCTATTGAGATCTAAACCGGAGGTTCCCGCGGACCGGAGCATCCGTCAGGTGTTTACCCGGCTTCTTTCGGCGACGGGAAAAGTCTACCCCATTCTGCAGAAGATGGCCGACTTAGGGGTACTGGGTTGGCTATTGCCGGAGTTCGGCATATTGATGAATCTTATTCCCTACGATCCCGCCCATGAGTATACGGTGGGACAGCATACCCTCTATGTGATCAAGCATATCGAAGCTCTTTTGGAGCCACACCCGGCCAATGAAGAGCTATTCACGGAGATGCGCCGTCTGCTGCTTGAGCTTCCGCACCCGGAATGGCTTATGTTGGCGGCTCTGCTGCACGATTGTGGAAAGGCCGTGCCCGGTGTGCCGCACTCTGAGAGCGGAGAGAGCATTGCACGGGCGATATGTAAGCGACTGGAATGGGATGAAGAGGCCACAGAGGCCGTCTGTTTTCTGGTGAGGAACCATCTTCTCATGGCGGAGACCTCGCGCCTACGCGACCTCGATAGAGAACAGACCATTGCCGATTTTGTGCGGGTGGTGGACGACGTAGATCGGCTTAACATGCTCTACTTACTAACCTATGCCGATACGCGCGCCGTTGGTGAGGGGGTATGGACACCGGTAAAGGGGCATTTCTTAAGGACACTATGGCTGCGGGCGTTGGATGCCCTCTACGCGCGCGAAGAGGTTGAAGATGAGGAGACAGTGGTGGCGCGTGCCCAGAGAGCGCTGCTTAGAGACACAAGTTTCCACACGCTTCCGGCCGAGTTGGTACAAGAACACATCCAGGCCATGCCGACGAGCTATCTACTGAATCAGCCCGTGCAACGCATCGCCGCCCACATCGAATACGTTCGGCGCGTGCGTGCCGGCGAGATTGTCATCGCATTTGAAGATGAGCCGACGGCCACCTACTCCGAATTGACGGTCTGTACTTATGACGACCCGCAGCCCGGCCTTTTGTCGAAGATCGCCCTAGCGCTCTTCTGCGCAGGGGTAACCGTTCACGCCGCACAGGTGTTAACCCGCGTTACCGCCGGTGAGCGTATTGCCATAGATACCCTTTGGGTGGACTACCGGGGGCGTCATCTTCTGCCGGGCAAGAGAAAGGAGGTGACCGAGCTACTAAAAAAGGTGATCCGCGGGGAACCTCTGGCGTTGCCTACGGCACAGCAAGCAAAAGGGATGTACGTGCGGGGTGTAAGTAAGAATGCGGAGGAGGAGATCGTTCTCATTGAGATAGCCGGTGAGGAGCAGATAGGGGCGCTCTACTGGCCGGCAGCGGCTCTTGCACATTTGGGGTGGAATATTCAGAGCGCGCGGATATCGGCGTGGCAGGGTGAAGCACGCGCTGTTTTTTATGTGCAGATACCGCAAGATCTGTCGGAGATCGAGATAGAGCGTCGCCTCAATGCTGCTTTGCAGCTTGACAGGGGTGAGAGAAGCAAGGCATAATGCGTATTCAGATATAGACCCGAAAAGGGTTAAGGAGGTTCAACGTTCTCGATTATGAAACGAAATTTCTCTTTAACGCAGTTACTTATCGTCGTTTTGCTCATCGTGATCCTCTACCTAGGGGGACGCATGGTGGCGCCACCACCGGCTGCACCGCCTAAAGAGGAAAATCAAGTAACGAACTTGCCGTCGGCGCCGGCCAAGCCGCCCAAACAGGCCCTCGTGCCGCTGCCGGCAGGCATGGACAAGAAGCTATTGAAGCATGGGATTGCAAAAAAGACGGTGGATCAGTGGAAGAAGAAAGGGATTCCTGCGCCGATGCTCAGTGAGCTTTACGAGATGGTGAACCACCCCGATAAGCCTAAAAGCTCCCTTCCGAATCCCTACACCATTGATGTCTCGGATAAATACTGGCACCAGGCCCAGATGGGGGAGGCGGGCATCAAGCAGCAGCGCGCTATCTTTCACAAAGAGATGGAGGAGTTGAAGGCGGCCACGATGAACCCTCAACCTCCCTCCGCCGCGAAATAGCTTGTGTTGTTTTCCCTTTGTCAGGGCGCGAGTTTCGCGCCCTTTAATCTTAATTAAACCGTATGTTGGCAGCTAACAAAGCCCGGAGTTGTTTGTAGCAAAATTTTGGTCAAAAAACTCTTGACACATCCGCCCAATTGTGATAGAGTATATAGGCTCTAGAATGCCCATCTGTCGTAGCTGGTATCACGACGCCTCTTGGGCACGGATTCCGAAATCTTCACAAACCTTCGGTTGCAATTTCTCCGCCAAGGCAGTGAAGTGCCGTGCTGTAGGTCACTTCGTCTATTTTTAGCTTGGGGGAAATTGTGAAGGTAAGCGCGAACACCGCGCGGAACAAAGGAGGCAAACTGCATGAAAAAACGTATGGCCTGCATGCTCGCCCTTGCTGCCGGCACAGGGCTTGGTCTAGCTGCGACCCCACCGAGCTTGGCAGACCACATCACGATGACGAATGTGGGCGGGCTTCAGCTCTCTATCTCTCCAGAGGCCACGGTCACAGAGGCCGGTAACGTTGCTCTAACCGTTCGCTACATCGGGGGCAACATCCGCTCGATAATGCTTTACATTGACGGAAATCTCCTCGAAAAGAGCGCGCTGACGACCGACGCTAAAGTCGGCAAAATCCGTTTTGAAATCGATCCCTCTCTTGTGGAGGCCGGAGATCACGTTGTCGTTGTAAAAGGCATAGATGCTAACGGGCGGGCTGTGGTTGCCAAAGCCACCGTGCACTTTGGCGAGGGTGGGCCGGTGCGCCTAACATCCCCCATGCAAAATGCCATTGTGCAGGGTGTGGTACCGATCGTTGTGCAGGTCGATCCCTCTCTGAGTGGGGCGTTTGTATCGTTCTATGTGGACAATCGCTTCCTCATGATGAAGAACTATGCGCCCTACACGTTTAACTGGGACTCCACCCGCGTTGCCAACGGCAACCATGAGATTTACATCGAGGTTCTCGACGCCCAAACCCAAGCGGTGGTAAAGAAGATACACACCTTCGTAACCGTCAACAATGTGATGGGCTTTACCAGTCGCCAAACCACCGTTCCGGACCTGCGTACCTCGCAGCCCTCTCCGGCTCAAAACCTGGTTAACCGCGCGGTAGAGGCCACACTAGCCCTTCAGCCGGAAGGGCATTTGGATGCAGATGCGGCTACAACACCAACAGAAGGCACGGTTCCGGCTGCGTCGCTTGTGGGCGGGTTGCGTGCCGCTGTAGTACAACAGGAGGTAACGAAGGAGCATCCGCTGTTGGCACTGCCCGCGCCAAACCGCTTCAGAGCGCCTGCACTGCCCGAAACAGCCTGGAGTGCACCCGATCACCAAGTGCCAACGGTGCATTTCGCCGTGCCCGCCGCATCGCCCTTTCATCCCGGTGTTCTGGCCATGTTGGCCGAGCCGAAAGGAGCGCTAAGCCTTAACAAAGAGGGGCTTTCGTTTGCCGCTCGTACGTTCCAACCCTTGGTAGCCCCGCGCCGCATTGGCAACTTCGCCGTCGTCCCTCACGTGGCCACCTCGGTGGGAGTGGGGGCAAGGCCTCGCGCCTTTACAGGCCTGGTGGCACAGCCCATCGTAAAACGCATCCAGCAGACACGACTGCTTGGCGCCGGTACAACCATGCATCACGCCAGAACGCTGCAGATCGCCTTCGATAACCAATTGATCGCCTTCGATGTGCCGCCGCGAGTGGTGCATGGCATGCCGCTTGCGCCCTTCCGGCAGATATTTGAACACACCGGGGGAACCGTGGAGTGGTACGCTCAGTCTAAGACGGTGCGAGCCATTAACCCCAATCGCGAAATCGAATTTCGCATCGGGCAGAGAACGGCTACGGTCAACGATCAGTCGCTGAAAATGCAGACAGCGCCTTATATTGATAGGGGGCGGGCCATCGTGCCCCTCTCTTTCGTGAAGGATGCGCTTAACGTAAGCGTTCAGTACGACCCACAAACCGGGCACATCCTCATCCAGAGTAAATAATCGGTTTGGAGGCAACAAAGCCGCTCAACCGTGTTGAGCGGCTTTGTTTTTAAACGGTCGAATCGTTACTCTTCGTTTCGGTGGCAGTGTCTTTGTTCGTTTTCTCGTCAGAGGAAGTGCTTTCTTGCTTTCGCGAATCGGTGATGTACCAGCCGGAGCCTTTAAAGATGATGCCCACCGGATAAAGCAGACGCTTCACCGGCCCGTTGCATTTAGGGCAGGTCGCCAAGGGCGCTTCTTTGATGGTTTGAAAGGCTTGAAACTCGTATTGGCACTCGGTGCATTGATAACCATAGGTTGGCATAAACATTTCCTCCTTCTTTTTAGATTACCATAACCGCTACTTTTTTCTATACTATCATTATCGTGTAAAGGTACAGAGGAGTTGCAAATTAAGCTAAGAGAGGAATTGGAAAAATGCCTGTGCATCCTATTCGCTACGATGCGTACAAGCCAGCTTATGTGGTGGGGCTAATGTCGGGTACCTCGGTGGACGGGGTGGATGCCGCTCTGATCGAAATCGGTGTAGCGGCTGACGTTACCAACTGGCGATTGTTGGGTTGGTGTCATCTGCCGTGGGCACCGGAGCTGAAATACGAGATTCTCGATGCCTGCCGTGCCGACGCCCCCGTGCAAAAGATCGTCCTGCTAAACTATCGGATCGCAGAGGTCTTTGCGGATGCGGCAAAATCGGTGGTCGCCCAATGCGGGCTAAAGACCGAACAAATTGACGTCATTGCTTCGCATGGACAGACCGTTTGGCATCAGTCAGAGCCGATGCTGCTGGCGGGCAGGCCGACGCGGGGCACGCTTCAAATTGGAGAGCCTGCAGTTATCGCGGCACGCACGGGGTGCATGGTCATTGCCGACTTTCGAGCGGCGGATATGGCAGTTGGGGGACAAGGAGCGCCGCTCGTTCCGATGAGCGACCGTCTGTTATTCGGATCAAATAAGGAGACACGTGTCGTACAAAACATCGGTGGCATCGCCAACGCCACCTATTTACCAATAGGTTGTCAATCGCGAGAGGACGCCGAGATTATCGCTTTTGACACAGGGCCGGGCAACATGGTGATAGATGGAATCGTCCGTGAGATGACCGCAGGGCAGCAAGAGTACGATCCAGAAGGGCAATGGGCAGCACAAGGCCAAATTCAGGAAGAGCTGCTGGCGGAGTGTTTAGCGCATCCCTATTTTCAGCAGCCGCCGCCAAAATCTACCGGCAGAGAGCTGTTTGGAAAAGCCTATGTCCACTGGTTTTGCCAACGCGCGCGTAAACGCGGTATGCGATGGGAGGATATGCTGGCCACGGCCTCTGCACTTACGGTGGAGAGTATCGCGCAGGCCTATGAGCGGTGGCTATTACCCAAGGCACCTATCCATCGAGTTATTGTAGGGGGAGGGGGTGTGCATAACCGTTGGCTTATGCAGCGGTTACGGCAAAGGTTGGCGCCTATTGCTCTTTCCACCCATGAGGAGTTCGGTGTACCCGACGATGCAAAGGAGGCCATTGCTTTTGCCCTCTTGGGCTACCTCACGCTGCGGGGAATGCCTGGCAATCTGCCGTCGGCGACCGGTGCGGCGCGTTCTGTGGTGTTGGGAAAGATCGTATTTCCTTGAAGAAGGAAACTTCTTGTCCTGGCGCTAACTCTAAAAGTATAGCAACTGCCGGAGGACCGAAATGATACTGACTGACGCAGAGGTGCGCTCTTTCTGGGAGAACGGGTTTCTCGTGTACGGTAAAGTATTGAGCGATGAAGAGCTAAGAGAGCTGAACGCCGCGCTGGATAGGGTTCTACGAGGCGAAAGCGCGGCCAAACCCGAGGCCAATCGCAATCTATTGGGCGACTCTTCAGAAGAGGTCGTCACTCAGGTGGTCAACATTTGGCTGGCCGAGCCAGCTTTCCGACGCCATCTTTACCATCCGATCATCGTGCCTATTATCGCTCAACTGATGAACACGGATACAGTGCGCGTTTGGCACGACCAGATACAGATCAAGCCGCCACGCATTGGAGGCCCTACCATTTGGCATCAAGATCACCCCTATTGGCCGATTATTCAGCCGCCCGATCTCATCAGCGCATGGGTTGCGTTGGAAGACGCCACCGCAGAAAACGGGTGCATGCGCATGGTAAAGCGAAGCTATAAGTGGGGACCTTATCCCGGCGGCACCATCGGCAACGACCCGGTGACGCATTCCCCAACACCCAAACCGGGGTTTGTGCCGGAAGGTGAGACCATTGAGGAGGTAGTTTGCGAGGTGCCGGCGGGGCACGTGGTCTTTCATCACTGCCTTACATGGCATGGCGCTCCGCCAAACCGTTCCGAACGAAATCGTCCGGCCATCGCCGTGCACTACATGCCGGGCTACACGCGTTTTGTGCCGACGGGACATCACCTTGTCGAGGAACATGTGCAGGTAGCTCCCGGTGAGGTACTGAAGGGCGACTATTTCCCCACGGTTTATGAAAACGGAAGACTCCTCCAACCCACCGATCTCTCGCTTGTGGGGTAAAGCAGTCTGAACGAAACACCACTTTTTCTCAGGAGCGGCGCACACCCCTTGACAAGCGGGGCAGAAAAGACGATAATAGGTGTTAGACTGGGAAAGGAGGTGGTGTCTAGATTATGGATCACAGTCAACGAGGTGAGCAGGCGGTCTAAGCCTGTTTTAACCAAACTGTGTTCTCTTTGAGACGTTTCTAGGAAATGTTCTTAAGGAGTGCAGCGTAGTGATGAACGGGACGATCGTCCTGTTCGCCTGCTGAAGCCCGGCGTGTGCGCACGTCCGGGCTATAAATTTTGAAGGGGTAAGCATAGATGCTCGATATTGTCCTGCGCAACGGCACCGTTGTGGACGGCACGGGCGCTCCGAGCGTGAAAGCGGATGTAGGCATCGTTGGCGATCGAATTGCGGCTGTGGAGGTGCTGCCGCCTGGTGTGGAGGCTGTAAAAACCCTCGATTGCAGCGGGTTGATCGTGGCACCCGGGTTTATTGACATTCACACCCACGCGGACATCGCTTTGCTGAATAGTCCAGAACACCTTGCCAAAGTAATGCAAGGCGTGACTACGGAGGTTTTTTCCAATTGTGGGCTTGGTTTTGCTCCCGTTACAGCTTCCGGTATGGAGATACAGCGACGCTACATCGCCGGGCTTTTTGGCGATGCGGATGCGTGTGATGACGATGGGCCGCGTGTGGACTGGAGCTGGCGTCGGGTTAACGAGCTGCTCGAGCGCTATGAGACAGCTGGCATCGGTACGAACGTGGCGTATTTGATACCGCACGGTGCGGTTCGCGTTTCTGTGATGGGCATGCAGGAGCGTCCTGCAACCTCTGAGGAAATCGCAGCGATGGAAAGAATGGTGCTTGAGGGTATGGCGGAGGGCGCATGGGGGCTTTCAACGGGGCTTTGGTATGCCCCGATGCGCTCGGCCGCTCACGAAGAGAATGTACGGCTTTGTAAAGCGGCCGGCTTCTTCGCAACGCATCAGCGCGACTATGGCGAGCGGCTTTTTGAGGCGACCTTGGAGAGCTTGCGGATCGCACGAGCGGCTCAAGTTCCCGTGCAGATCGCGCATCTGCAGATGAATGGGGTACAGAATAGGGGGCGTGCGCCGGAGCTTTTGGAGATTTTAGATCAGGCGCGGACAGAGGGAATCGATGTAACATGTGATACCTACCCCTATACGGCCGGTTCCACTTTTGTCCAATCGCTTTTGCCGGAGCGGTTTGTGGAAGAAGGGCCGGAGGCCTTGTTGCGGCGCCTTCACGACCCCGAGGAACGCAGAGCGATTGCAGAGGCACTGAATGATGGACGTGATTGGTCAATCTACGTTCTATCGGGGGCAACCTCACCGGCAAACGCTGCTTTGGAAGGACTTTCCTTCTCTGAAGCGGCCGCACGACGCGGGCTAACGGTTGGCGAATGGATATGTGCCTTACTAGAAGAGGAGCAGTTACGCGCCTGTTTCATCCATCATGCAGCACATGAAGAAAACGTACGCACCATTTTGCGGTGGGAACACCAGATGGTAGGCAGCGATGGGTTGCACTTGCCAGGGAAGTGCCACCCGCGCCTTTTTGGCACTTTCCCGCGCGTGCTGGGGCGCTATGTGCGAGAGGAGAAAGTGCTCTCGCTAGAGCAGGCCGTTCGTAAAATGAGCGGTGCGCCGGCGGCACGGTTGGGCTTGCCGCGGCGCGGCCTGCTGAAGGCCGGATATGCAGCCGATGTCGTTGTTTTCCACCCCCAAACGGTTCAGGACAGGGCCACTTTTGAGAGCCCCAGAGAGCATCCGGCTGGCGTCGTTCATGTGCTCTGCAACGGAGTGTTTGTGGTAGAAGAGAGCAGGCCCACAAAAGCCCTTCCAGGGCGGGTTCTTAAAAGATAAGCAGAGCGAGAAAGATTTTTTGCGCCTTTTAGGAGGAAAAGCAGGAATTCGAGGGCGACTTGTCGAAAATTTTAGCTGCATCAATCACACGCATGCGCAAGGAGCTACCCACCAGAAGTCGGCAACAACAGGACACGATTCTGTCTAAAGCTCCTTGCGGAGGAGGAGACTCTGTGAAGAAACTCGGAACGCTCTGCTCTCTCATGCTGGCCCTGACTCTCTGTATGGGAGGGCTGTTGCTGGCAAGTCCTGCACGTGCGCAGGAAGATAACTACAGTCTGCCGGAGCTAAGCCGTGATTGGACAGTGCGCATCGGTTTATGGGTTGCGCAAAGTCGAACGGCGCGGCATGTAGAGGGAGATGTGGGTATCAGTGGTCTGGTACAGCGGCGCGTCTATGCCGGAGGAACCTACGATCTCTTGTTAGGGATCGGCTATAACGGCTTCGACAAGGTGTACAGTGTACCGCTGACCCTGGAGATTCAAGCCTTTCGGGGTAACTTGCGCTACGGCATTGGCGCGGGCTATTCCTTCGGCAAACGCCTTAGCGGCCGTGGAAGCAACGGTGCCGTCCTGAACCTGCTGGTCGGCTACCAACTTACTCACGGCACGAACCCCATCTCCGCCGACCTACGCTACTATTTCGTTTCCGGTTCCAACGATGAGCTAGACGGATATAGCCTAACGTTGGGCTATCAGTTCTAACCGTCGTTTAGACGCCCTTCCCACCCCTGTTGCCAAAACAGGGGTTTTTTTACGGACAATGGCGGATGCAGGGTAAAATCTCTACGTCCTTAGCGACGTGGCGAGGTTACCGGTCGCAACAGCATCACTTTTTCTAAGGGAGGAAATCGGTGTCGCGTGTACAGCCCCGCAAAGAGGCTCCTTATGTGGTAGGTGTGGATTTGGGAGGCACGAATGTTCGTGCAGCCGTGATAGACCGCAGCGAAAAGCTTTTGGGCCGAGCGGAGAATCCGTCGGAGGCAAAAGGAGGGGTAGCGAGAACGGTGGCGGCCATCGCCACGGCCGTTCGTAATGCGGCGAAAGCGGCGAACGTCTCGATGGATGAAATCGGAGCGATAGGGATAGCCGTGCCGGGGCACATTGATGTGCCTGCCGGAATGGTGCGCTGGGCGCCTAATTTTGGAGATTATGTGGATGGTGCCTATGTGCCCTACAAGAATGTGCCTTTACGTGAGTTGGTTGAAAAAGAGCTGGGCATCGCAATGGTGATGGATAACGATGCCAATGTGGCTGCCTTGGGCGAGTTCCGGTACGGTGCCGGACGTGGAACTCGCCATCTGGTGATGTTTACTTTGGGAACGGGCATCGGCGGCGGCATCATCGTAGACGGCCAAGTGTTGCGGGGGGCAACCGGTGGCGCAGCCGAGGTGGGGCACATTATCATTGCGGACGGTAAAGGGTCTAGCCCCAACGGCCCTCATGGGCGCCTGGAGGTGCTGGCCGGCCGTGATGGCATTGTGGAGCGCGCTGCCTTGAAAATGGAGTCGGGGCGCGATACGCTGTTGTGGAGGCATATCACCGGGCCGGAAGCCTTGCAGCAGTTTCTCACCCCAAAACTCATCGACCAGGCCGCGGAAGAGGGGGATGCGTTGGCTAGAGAGGTGCTTGAGGAGATCGGGCATTTCGTTGGGCTTGGCATCGCCAGCATGGTCAACGTGTTTAATCCGGAAGTCGTTGTGCTTGGCGGCAAAATCTCTAATTCGCGTACACTCTTCGACGCTGCCGTCCGAACGGCACGGGCTTCTGCCATAGGCTCTATTCTGGCGGCTGCACGCATTGTGCGCGCCGAACTTGGCGACGACGCCGGTATTATGGGAGCCTCTGAACTTGCCTGGCGTGAGATGGCCTGAAGGATAGAGCCTTATGCCACGAATAGAGCAGAAGATTGAAATAGAGGCGCCGGTGGAACGGGTCTATGCAATTGCCCGCAACGTGGAGGCCTTTCCGGAGTTTATGGCCGACCTACAGTCGCTGAGGGTGTTGGAGCGTAGTGAGGATGGGAGGCGCACCGTGACGGAGTGGGTGGGAATGATCCAGGCCGTGAAGATGAAGGTGCGCTGGACACAGGAAGACCGCTGGGACGATGCAAACCATCGTGACGATTTTCGCATGATACAAGGCGATCTCGACCGTATGGAAGGGTATTGGCAGTTTACCCCTGTTGGCGAGAATCGTACTCGCTTCGAGAGCGTTGTGGACTACGACATCAACATTCCCATGGTAGGCCCTATGGTGAAGGGGCTGGTAAAGAAGCTCATGACAGAGAATCTACAGGCCACCTTAGAGGCCATTAAGCGGCGTGCCGAGAGCGAGATTAGCGAATGAAGGTCTTTTCCCCGTCCTCCCAAACGGTGCGGCTTCGCGAGATCGCCGATCTCTTCAAAGCCGGCGGGCATTCTGTTAGCATCAGTACTGGCATTGCCGGAGCAGCGACCCCAGAGGAGTTGGAGAACCCCAATTGGGAGGCCGCCTTTGTGCGGTGGCATACCCCCGAGCTGCACGACGTCTATCTGTTAGAGCGAAGTGTGGTGGAGGAGGAGGCTGAGGCGCGTGAGGCGGTTGAAGAGGCCTTGCGGTTCGCCTACAACTGGCCGGATACAGCAGAAAAGCTGCTCACCATAGATGCGCTGAGGCGCACGCAGATCGTTTACGATGTTCAGCTGCTTCCCGTGCTTTTAGAAGATCAAGATCATCCGGGATGGGAGGCGTTGGATGGCCTTTTGCGTCTGCTGGCGGCTCCGGGAGAGGGGGTCATTTTTGCCGAAGAAGAGGGGTTTTTCGATTCAGAGGGCATGCCTCTCATTCTCGTGGAGGACGATGAGGCGTAGCTATAAGACGAAATCTAGAGGAGGCTGGATAGGCGGGTATGAGCATTCTCATTGACGAGAACACACGGGTTCTCGTTCAGGGCATTACCGGGCGTGATGGGGCATTTCATACCGAACAGATGATGGCCTACGGAACGAAAGTCGTTGGAGGGGTTACCCCAGGAAAGGGGGGCCAGACGTTTTTAGGCGTGCCGGTTTTCAACACTATGCAAGAAGCCGTCCATGCCACAGGTGCCAACACCTCTGTGATCTTTGTACCCGCACGCCTTAACGCAGCAGATGCCATTATCGAGGCGGCCAAAGCGGGGATCAAGCTGATCGTGTGTATTTCGGAGAACATCCCCACCCAGGATATGATCCGCGTTCATGCCATTTTGCGTCGCATCGAGGGCGTACGCCTCATCGGTCCCAACTGCCCAGGGCTTATCACTCCGGGGAAGTGCAAGGTAGGCATTATTCCACCGACCTCCTTTATGCCCGGCCCCGTTGGGCTTGTTTCTCGCAGCGGCACCTTGACCTATGAGATCGCCGATGGCCTTACACGTGCGGGGTTAGGGCAATCTACAGGGGTTGGCATCGGTGGGGATGCGATGATCGGGTCTACCTTCGTGGATATCCTGCCTCTATTCGAGGCCGACCCTCAAACGGAGGCCGTGGTGTTAGTGGGAGAGATAGGTGGAAGTGACGAAGAGAATGCAGCCGAGTACATCAAGCAAAATATGAAAAAACCGGTGGTGGCCTTCATTGGAGGGCGTACCGCACCTCCCGGAAAACGCATGGGGCATGCCGGGGCGATCATCAGCGGTACCACCGGAACGCCTCAAGCCAAGGTGGAGGCTCTCTTGTCTGCCGGTGTACCGGTGGCCGAAACCATGCAGGAGATTCCAGAACTCGTAAAAAAACAGCTTAGGCGTAACTAGGCTGCTATCGAAGCGATAGAGCCGGTTGCCACCGTTTGTGACATGTCGTCGTAGGGGCGGGTTTCAAACCCGCCCCTACTGTGTTTTTAAACCCACCCCTACATGGGGCCTGCAGCGGGTTCTATAGGGTCGAGGAGGTCGCAGTTACAACGGTGCTGTTCGCCAGGACGCCCGCCGTGAGGTGCCCCTCGCCTGGTAGAGGCTTTAAGGCGAACCGTATTCCCCTGCGGCTTTTAGGGTGAATACGGTAAAATATAAAGTCAAAACCTTCGGAATCTCTTCGCTTGGGGGACTGTTCCCTTTTCTTGCTCCTACACGTCAATTTGGGATTGCCCTTCGACCTCGCGTTTGGAAGAGGTCTACCTCATTCTTTCGAGAAAGGAGATGGGTGAAATATGAGGAGAAATACCGCACTGCACAAAATAGCTTTTGTTGCGGACTACATTCCACGAAAGTGCGGGATCGCCACTTTCACGGCCGATTTACTGCATGCTGTAGCCGGGCAGTACCCATCTGTGGAGTGTTTTGTTTGTGCCGTCAGCGAGCCGGATCGCTCTTACGACTACCCGCCAGAAGTGCGATTCGAGATCGAAGAGGAGGAACCGGACTCCTATCGTCGTGCCGCCGACTTTCTTAACTTCAGCAATGCGGACGTCGTGTGTTTGCAGCATGAGTACGGCATTTTCGGTGGGCGGGCCGGCGGCTACGTGCTTCGTCTGCTTAGAGACCTACGCATTCCGGTGGTTACGACCCTTCACACGATCTTACGTGAGCCAGACCCCGATCAGTATCGTGTGCTGCGTGAGATCATCTCGCTTTCAGCCCGCGTAGTAACCATGACAGAGAAAGGGCGTTGCTTTCTACGAGATGTTTACGGCGTTCCCGACGATAAGATCGATCTTATTCCTCACGGCATTCCCGACATGCCCTTCGTAGACCCCAATTTCTATAAGGATCAGTTTGGGGTGGAGGGAAAGTATGTGCTCCTGACATTTGGGCTGCTCTCGCCCAATAAGGGCATCGAGTACGTATTGCGTGCCCTTCCGCAGATCGTGGAGGTGTTCCCTGATACGGTCTACATCGTGCTAGGTGCCACGCATCCGAACTTGGTGCGGGAGCAGGGCGAGACCTACCGCTTAAGTTTAGAGCGATTGGCGCGCGATTTGGGGATAGAGAAGCACGTTATCTTCTATAATCGGTTTGTAGATATTGATGAGCTAAAAGAGTTTCTAGGTGCTGCAGACATCTACATCACACCCTATCTCAATCCAGCTCAGATTACATCGGGGACGCTCTCCTACGCTTTCGGTTGTGGCAAGGCCGTTATCTCCACCCCCTATTGGCACGCGGAGGAATTGTTGGCCGAGGGGCGAGGCATTCTGGTTCCCTTTGCCGACTCCGAGGCCATTGCACGCGAGGTGATCGGTCTTTTGCAAGACCCCACACGGCGTCACGCCATGCGGAAACGCGCGTATATGTTGGGGCGAGAGATGGTTTGGAGCCACGTTGCCCACATGTACGTGGAATCGTTTGAGAAGGCACGGCGTAGTCGTTGGGACAACGCGCATCGTCCTCTGGCGATAAAGACGCTGGAGCAGAAGCCCCGCGAGCTACCCACGCTTCGACTCGACCATTTACGACGCCTGACCGACTCGACCGGTCTTCTGCAACATGCCACCTATGCCTTACCCCACTATGCGGAGGGCTACTGTTCGGATGACAACGCGCGTGCCCTTCTATTAACCATCAACTTGGAAGGCATTGGGCATGAGATTCGGGAGGCGCAGCGGCTCGGCGTTATCTACGCAGCGTTTTTGAACAACGCTTTCGATAGGAAGACCGGTCGCTTCCGCAATTTCATGGGATACGACCGCCGGTGGTTGGAGGAGACCGGCTCGGATGACTGCCAGGGCCGCGTTATTTGGGCGTTAGGCGCCTGTGTGGGGCGTTCGCGAGATAACGGGCTGCGTATGTGGGCGGCCGGGCTATTAGAGAGGGTGCTAACGACCATCCTCGATACCACCTCGCCGCGCGGTTGGGCCTTTGCGCTGGTGGGCATTCACGAATATTTCCGCCAACTAAGCGGAGATCGCTTGGTAAACCAGGTAAGGGAGACGCTGACGCAGCGGCTTATCGCTCTTTACGATTCGACGGCCTCCGATGATTGGCCTTGGTTTGAGCCTGTAGTCTCTTACGACAATGCGAAACTGCCCCATGCGCTCATTCTCAGTGGCCGTTGGGGCGATAACCCAAAGGCTTTCGACATCGGCCTGAAGACGCTGCGATGGCTGGCCGAACTTCAGACGGCGGAGGCCGGGCATTTTCGACCCATTGGTTCCAACGGTTTCTACCCACGCGGCGGAGAGTGTGCCCGCTTCGATCAGCAGCCTATTGAGGCCTACAGTATGCTCTCGGCCTGTTTGGAGGCCTATCGCTCGACCAACGACGAGTATTGGCTGCAGAAAGCACGGGCGGCGCTCGACTGGTTTTTAGGGCGCAACGACTTGGGCATGGAGCTTGTGGATTATCGTACCGGCGGCTGCCGCGACGGGCTGCACGTGGATCGGGTTAACCAGAACCAGGGTGCCGAATCCACCCTCGCGTTTCTGCTGTCGCTTACCGAAATGAAACTACAGGAGAACCTGCTGGGCGATCTGATCCCTATAGATAAAGACCTGCCAGAGTGGCAGCCAAGCGGGCGCTAGCATTCGTAAGCAAGAAAACAAGACATTTGGGCAGGCATTGGGGCCGGCCTTTATGCAAATAAGCGAGTAACGAGGAGGAAAGTTTGCGAGTTCAACGCGTAGGCCCTATTTTAAAGCCGGATAGTTCGCGTGTGCTTTTTAGGGCTTTCAACCCTGTGGGAGATCGTCAAGACCTACATATCGTCGCCCGCATCATGGCTTTGCCGGAAAAAGAGGTTTGTAGACTGCTTGAGCAGGTGATGAGGGAGTTTCAAGATAGACACTACAAGTTACGGAACTTCTTTCTGAAGCGTTTTGAAGAGGTGCGCCCTCTGTTGCTGACCGACGCTCCACTAAGTGAGGAGCGCCGGTTACTTATCGGTGCCTATTTCACACATGAGTATGCCTTAGAGGCTGCGGCCCTGTTCAACCCCTCCATCGTGTGGCATCCCGATCAGAGTGGATTGCCGGAGGGCACGCGGCGCTTTGTGTTAAGCCTGCGGGCAACGGGGGAGGGGCATATCTCGTCCATCACCTTTCGTGAAGGAACCATTGATGCCAACAACCATATTGTGCTGGAGAAGCCCACTCGCTACGTATCCACGCCCGAAATCGTCCCAAACCCAACCTACGATCGGAACCTTTTTGAGCGAAAGCTGTACGAGCTTGATCTATGGGACGACTTCGCTGCAGAGGTTTTAGCCTGTCTAAACGAACAGTTCACTTTGGAAGAGTTGAAGGAGGCACTGCAGTTTGTAGAAAAACAGCATCGGGGGCGATTTCGCACTGAAGAGCAGGTAGCGCGAGGCATTCTGGCGCTTGCCCAAGCCAACTATGAGGTTTTCTTCTCCCCGGACGAGCCTCTTTCGGAGCGCGTTCTGTTTCCGACCTCACCCACTGAGGTCAATGGAATGGAGGATGCCCGCTTTGTGCAATTTCGTGAGGACGATGGTCGTGTCATCTACTACGCCACCTATACCGCCTACGATGGCAAAGTCGTTTTTCCACAAATCCTGGAGACAGAGGACTTTTTGCATTTCCGGATCAGCACGCTCAACGGCCCAGAGGTTCAGAACAAAGGGATGGCGCTGTTTCCTCGGCGCATTCATGGCCACTACGCCATGCTGTCACGGCAGGACAATGAAAACCTTTACATTATGTTTTCTGACATGCTGCATTTCTGGTATACCAAGCAACCGCTGCTTAAGCCGACCTATCCCTGGGAGTATGTTCAGGTGGGCAACTGCGGCTCACCTATAGAGACCGAGGCAGGCTGGCTTGTATTGAGCCATGGCGTGGGGCCGATGCGCAAATACTCTATTGGGGCGTTCTTGTTGGATAGGGAAGACCCCACCAAGGTGATCGGGAGGCTTAAAGAACCTCTGCTTATGCCGAATGCCGATGAGCGAGAGGGCTATGTGCCAAACGTGGTATACAGTTGCGGGGGGCTTATTCACAACGGCTACCTTATTTTGCCTTACGCCATGTCGGACTACGCAAGTCGTTTCGCCATCGTACCTTTGGAAGACATCCTTGAGGCGATGGTATGGGTTTAGGTGAAAAAAACTCCCCTCGCTGCAAAGGCAGCAGGGGAGTGAAGAGCGAAAAAGAGGTTTTATGCACCAGGCGTGGTAGAGGTCTTCTCCTCTTTCTTTTCGGTAACGAGGCACTCGGTGGTGAGGATAAGCCCTGCAATGGAGGCCGCGTTTTGCAGTGCGGAGCGCACCACTTTGGCGGGGTCTACCACGCCGGCCTTCACCATGTCCTCATACTCACCGGTTCGCGCGTTGAAGCCGTGGCCTTTGGGCAAGGAGCGAACCTTTTCCACAACCACGCTGCCCTCAAGCCCTGCATTCTCGGCGATTTGGCGTAGAGGCTCTTCGAGGGCACGGCGCACGATGTTGAGGCCGATCTCCTCATCGCCCTCCAGTTTAAGGCCATCGAGCGCGGGCGCTGCGTTCAATAGGGCCACACCGCCGCCGGGCACAATGCCTTCCTCCACGGCTGCGCGGGTAGCATGGATAGCATCCTCCACGCGCGCCTTCTTCTCCTTCATCTCCGTTTCGGTAGCTGCACCGACCTGAATAACGGCCACACCACCGGAGAGTTTTGCGAGGCGCTCTTGAAGTTTCTCACGGTCGTAGTCGCTTTCGGTCTCTTCGATCTGGCGTTTGATGAGCGCGATGCGGCCTTTGATGGCCTCCTGCGAGCCGGCTCCGCCAACGATGGTCGTCTCCTCTTTTGTCACCACCACACGCTTCGCACGGCCAAGCAGGTCGGCGGTGATATTTTCGAGCTTCATGCCGAGGTCTTCGGTGATGAACTTACCGCCGGTGAGGATGGCGATATCCTCCATCATAGCTTTGCGGCGGTCGCCGAAGCCCGGCGCTTTAATGGCCACGCTATTAACGTTTCCTCGAATCTTGTTGACAACGAGCGTTGCCAACGCCTCGCCGTCCACATCCTCGGCGATAACCACCAGCGGGCGCCCGGCGCGGGCTACAAGCTCCATCACGGGAATGATGTCGGCTACCGCGCTGATCTTTTTCTCATAAAGCAGAATATACGGTTCCTCAAGCACCGCCTCCATACGCTCGGGGTCGGTGACGAAGTAGGGCGAGATGTAGCCCTTATCGAACTGCATTCCTTCTACCACTTCGAGCTGGGTGCTGGTGCCTTTGCTCTCTTCCACGGTGATCACGCCATCGGTAGTGACCTTTTCGATCGCTTCGGCCAGTATCTCACCGATCTCCGGGTCGTTTGCGGAGATGGTTGCAACCTGTTGGATGGCCGAGCGGCCGTGGATGGGTGTGGCCTCTTTGCGGATATGCTCCACAATGGCGTCAACGGCTTTGTCTATACCCTTTTTCACCTGCAGCGGCTTGGCACCGGCGGCAACGGCTTTAAGACCCTCTTTCACCATCGCCTGAGCGAGCACGGTGGCCGTGGTGGTGCCATCGCCGGCAACATCGTTGGTCTTGCTGGCCACTTCACGGGCAAGCTGCGCCCCCATGTTCTCAAAGGGGTTCTCTAGCTCGATCTCTTTGGCAATGGTCACGCCGTCGTTGATGATGCTGGGGCTGCCGTACTTCTTTTCAAGAACCACATTGCGGCCACGAGGGCCGAGAGTCACCTTCACGGCGTCGGCAAGCGCATTGACGCCACGCTCAAGGGCGCGACGCGCCTCTTCATCGAAAAGCAATATCTTTGCTGCCATCTCTACGGACCTCCTATTCTCTCACCGCCAGAACATCGTCCTGGCGCAGGATCACGTATTCCTCTTCACCGATCTTGACTTCGGTTCCGGCATATTTGGCGTAGATAATGCGGTCGCCGGGTTTCACTTCCATCTTCACAACCTTGCCGTTGTCAAGCGTCTTGCCAGGGCCAACGGCTACCACCTCTGCCTCCTGTGGTTTCTCTTTGGCTGTATCGGGCAGAATAATTCCCCCTGCAGTCTTCTCTTCTGGGGTTACAGGTCGGGCGATAATGCGATCGTTGATCGGTTTCAACGTTGGCATTGTCTTGAGCCTCCCTTGCGTTTAGAATGGTGTAGCGATGCCTCGCATCGCAGCGGCATCAGCAGTTTAGCACTCGAACCACTAGAGCGCTAATTCTGGAACCAATTTACCCGAATTAGCACTCGGCTGTCAAGAGTGCGAAGACGCAGTGTTGCCTTTCCACTCGAAAGCGACGTGGCTATTGAGAGGCCGACCCACTCCCCGATCGAGAAGCGTTGAGAGCGCTGTCTTCGATATTTTTCCGATATCGCTGTGGGGAGATACCGAACTCCTTGGTGAAGATGCGATGGAATTGGGCATAGCTTCCGAAGCCGGCCTCTAGGGCAAGCTCAAGCAGGCTGCGGTCAGGGTTAGAAATACAGAGACGGCGGAATCGGGTAAGACGTTGTTGGTTGCGATAATCCGCTATCGTCATGCCGACATGCTTATGAAAAAGACGCGACAGGTGAGAGGGGCTTTGATAGCACCGTTTTGCTAAAACCGATAGGGTAAGCGCGCCCTCATCTCTCAGCAGTCGTAGCGCTTGCTCTACCGAGGGTGGCAGACGTGTTCCCGGGGGCTGCTTTTCGGCTTCTAGGTACAGCCTCCAGGCGAGCGCTAGGGCAAAAGCAAGGCCTATGTTGTAGAGAGGGCTATCGTTGTGGTGGTGAGTTAGCTCTGCGAAGAGATTTTCAAGACGCTCACGCTGAGGAAAGGAAAGGTTACGACAGAAGCTCTCGTGGGGGGCGGCGGCTTGCAGCGGATGGGCAGAGAGTTCGTTGCACACGCGATGCACAAGGCAAGGACGAAAGACTCCGATCCACATCGTATAGTCAGTCGTTTCGTTGACGAGCAGATGATCCTGTTCGGGAAACAGCCAAACAAGGCTGCCCTCCGTCAGCCTATAGCTGCGCCCGCGCAGAAGGTAGGTAGCGGTGCCCGATAGGACGAGGTTTAGCTCTAGCTCATCGTGCCTGTGCATGAAGCGCGGCACTCCGCTACGACGGTAAAGCCAAAGGCTGCCGTCGAGTTGAGCAGGGAAGGAAAGGGTCTCTTTCATCGCATCTCGAACTAAAAATAGCATAAAATGAAAGGATTTTGCAATAGAACGCGATGATCTGCCCCTAAATGAGGGCGAATAATAAGAGGGTACCCGAAAGGGAGTGCCACAAATGGAGGAGATTGAAAGATGGTTTTAGCCCCGGTGACGATCACCGAAGAGCAGCGAAAACAGTATCAGGAAGAGGGTTATTTCATTCTTGAAGGCGTGATTTCGGAGGATATTCTTGATGGCCTTCGTGCCGAGTGCGACCGCTTGGTTCGACAGAAGGATGAAGAGCTTGCACGCCGTGGTGTGGAGAGCGAAGGGATTACGCATCGTGGCAGCCGCTATTTCATTAGCTCGCACGGGCACGATAGCGAAACGTTGGAGCGGTTTCTGTTCAGCGACCTCATGGCCTCGATCTGTTTAGCCACGCTTGGGCCGGATGCCTACCTATTTAACGAACAGTTTGTGGTGAAGCGCGATAGAGCCGGGATGAGGTTCGCATGGCATCAGGATTCGGGGTATATCGGCCATCCCCACCGTCCTTACCTAAGTTGTTGGTGTGCATTGGATGACGTAAGTGAGGAGAACGGAACGGTATACATTTTGCCCTTCTCGCGGGCGGGTACGCGGGAATGGACTCCGCATCGGAGGGAAGAGGGCAGCAACGACCTCGTGGGATATTTTGGCGACGACCCGGGCATTCCGGTTATCGGCCCCGCCGGCACCATCGCGGTGTTTTCCAGCGTGACCTTTCATCGAAGTGGCGCCAACACCTCTCCCCACCTAAGGCGCATCTATCTGGCCCAGTATTCCGCGGAGCCTATCCTCAATAGAGAGGGCACGGCTTTGTGGCATTGGGCCGATCCTTTCCTCAAGGATGGAAAGCGGGTAGACCCCTTCGCGAGCAGGTAAAATATCTCCACCTACCCCGCTCGGTGTACAGAGTGGGGAGCATTTCACCTAGAGAGGAGAGCAAGAATGCCGGAGGAGATGAAACGGCGTAGCCGTATGACCACGGAGGGGATAGAGCGGGCACCGAATAGGGGGATGTTGCGCGCCGTGGGGTTCTACGATGACGATTTTGAACGCCCTATGATAGGGGTTGCCTCGCTGTTCAGCACCATTACGCCCTGCAACGCCCACCTCGACCGTTTGGCCCAGCGAGGTTGCGAGGGGGTTCGCGCCGGGGGAGGGGTGCCGCAGATATTCGGGGCGCCCACCGCCTCCGACGGCATTATGATGGGGCATCTCGGAATGCGATACAGCTTGGTGTCGCGCGAGGTGATCGCCGATAGCATCGAGGTGGTGGCCGGTGGGATGAACCACGACGGCGTGCTCGCTTTCGGAAGTTGCGATAAAAACATGCCCGGCTGCCTTATGGCGATGGCGCGTCTCAACGTGCCGAGCATCTTCGTATATGGTGGCTCCATTCTTCCTGGAGTAGGGGAGGACGGTTCGGAGATAGACATCGCCTCTATTTTTGAGGCGGTTGGGCAGTATCAGGCGGGGAAGCTGAGCGCCGAAGGAGTGCGACACATCGAGTGTGAGGCCTGCCCAGGGGCCGGGGCCTGTGGGGGAATGTATACGGCCAACACAATGGCCAGCGCCATCGAGGCCATGGGCATGTCGCTCCCCTACAGCGCCAGCAACCCGGCGGTCTCTGCAGCAAAGGAGCGGGAGGCGTTCCTCGCCGGCAAGCAACTGGTAGAGCTGATTCGGCAAAACATTCGGCCACGCGACATCATTACACGCAAATCGCTGGAGAACGCCTATACGCTGGTTTTAGCATTAGGTGGCTCTACCAATGCCATTCTCCACTTAAAAGCCATTGCCTGGGAGGCAGGAGTGGAGTGGACTTTGGCGGACTTCGACCGCCTGAACGACAAAGTGCCACACCTCGCCGACCTAAAACCGGGTGGGCGCTATGTGATGTATCACCTTCATCGGGTGGGAGGAACACCGGCCGTGCTGAAGGCGCTTTTAGAGGCCGGCTTCCTGCACGGCGATTGCCTCACCGTCACCGGAAAAACCTTGGAAGAGAACCTGGCGAACGTGCGCTCGGTGTATGCAAGGCGGCAAGATGTGGTGCGTCCCTTGGAGAACCCGATGTATCCCACCGGCCACCTCACCATATTGCACGGCAATTTGGCGCCCGAAGGGGCTGTGGTGAAGACGGCCGGAGTGAAAATTCGGCGCATCACCGGCCCGGCACGGGTGTTTGAGGGTGAAGAGGCCTGCTTTGCGGCGGTACAACGTCGCGAGATAAAGCCGGGCGATGTGGTGGTGATTCGCGGGGAAGGGCCGGTAGGCGGGCCCGGCATGCGCGAGATGCTGGCGGTGACTGCAGCCATTGTGGGGCAAGGT
>NZ_DATGLN010000150.1:0-3505 GCF_035294165.1 Chthonomonas sp. | reverse complement strand
AGTTCTTTGCTGCAGAGCGTGAATACTACATGAAACGCAACCGGGCGGCGCGTTGGCAGTATGCGCGCCAGCAGGAGCTAGGGCTTGGCTGGGCCAATCACGACCACCATACCTACCGCTCGTCTAGGGAGAGTTTTGCCGATCTGATGGAGCTGTGGCGCACGTCCGGTTTTCAGTTTCGGGAGCGATTCTACGCCGGGGCCGAGGCCGGTTGGGGCGCGCAGGTTCTGGAGCATCCCGATAGTCGTGTGGTTATTTTTTCGGATGTTGATCTCTCGCCTGAAGAGCTTTTTGTAGATTTTGCCGAGCAGCCGCTTGAGCCACGCGACAGCCTAGGTACGATTGGGTTGTGGTGCGCACTGCACGGCGACAGCATCGGCGAGGCGGGAATGCACCACCTAGAAGCGGAATACGATTGGGAGCAGGTGCGGGCTTTGCTAATGGAAAACGGCTTTGGGGTGATGAAGCCTTTTACCGATCTCCCCATGTTGAAGCAGGCCTTCACCGAGCCGGAGATGTGGCCGGTGCGCGAGGAGCGCTGCAAGCGTTTACTGCAGAGGGGGCAGATCACCGAAAAGCAGGCCGAGCGCTTCCGCTGGCAGGGAGCGGCGGGCAGCCATCTGGAGATACTTCAGCGCTGGGAGGGCTATAAGGGGTTCAACCAGGCCGGCGTGAGCGCCATTATTCGCGAGACGGATGCCCGTAAGCTCGCGCAGTGAGGATGACAACCATGTATGACGGAAGAACCAACTACATTGGGGGACAGTGGTGTGCGGCAAGCAACGGCGCCACCTTCCCTTCCCTCAACCCTGCCGACACCGAGCAGATGATCGGCATCTTTGCCCGTTCGGGGGCGGAGGATGTGCGCCGTGCGGTGGAGGCCGCCGAACAGGCCTATCCGCAATGGAGCCGGGTGCCAAAGCCGGCGCGTGCCGCTTTGTTGCTGCGAATGGGGCGACTGTTGGAGCAGAACAAGGAGGGGTTGGCACGCCTCATGGTGTTGGAGATGGGCAAAGTGTTAGAGGAGGCTCGAGGCGATGTGCAGGAGGCTATTGATATGGCCTACTATATGGCCGGCTTCGGGCGTATGCCCGACGGCTATGTGGTGCCGAGCGAGCGACCCGACATCTATTGCGCCGCACGACGGGTGCCGGTAGGCGTGGTGGGCGTGATCACCCCTTGGAACTTTCCCATCGCCATTCCCTCGTGGAAGATTTTCCCGGCTCTGCTGGCGGGGAACACGGTGGTGTTTAAACCGTCTGAAGAGACGCCGGGGCTTGCCTGCCGCTTTGTGGAGCTGTTGATTGAAGCCGGCTTGCCTGATGGGGTGCTCAATTTAGTGACGGGCTACGGTTCGGAGGCCGGCATGGCGCTGGTGGAGGCGAAAGGGGTACGGGTTATCTCGTTTACCGGCTCAACTGCAGTAGGAAAACAGATCGCTTCGCGCTGTGGCGAGCAGATGAAACGGGTAAGCTGCGAGCTGGGCGGCAAGAACGCGATTCTCGTTTTGGAGGATGCCGATCTGGAGTTGGGGTGTAAGGGAGCTGTATGGGGCGCCTTTGCCACCTCCGGCCAGCGTTGCACTGCGGCGAGTCGCATTCTGGTTCAGCGAAGCATTAAACCACGCTTTCTGCAGGCCTTTTTGGAGCACGTTGCCCGTTTACGCGTTGGTTCTGGCCTCGATCCGAACGTAGAGGTGGGGCCGGTCATCAACCGGCACCAGCTAGAGCGCATCCACGAGTATGTGCAAATAGGAAAGGCGGAGGGGGCCGAGGTGGTTATGGGCGGAACCGTATTGACGGAGGGGGCCTATGCGAAGGGGTGCTACTATGCCCCCACCGTTCTCGATAGGGTGACCCCAAAGATGCGCATCGCCCAAGAGGAGATTTTCGGGCCGGTGACCGCCATCATGGAGGTTGACGATCTCGCCGACGCTCTTACCACCGCCAATGCCACTGCTTACGGATTATCGCTTTCGGTCTATACCGGCGATGTGCGCAAGGCCTTTCGTGCTATCGAGCAGTTGGAGGCCGGTTTAGTCTACGTGAATCTGCCCACAAGTGGAGCGGAGATTCAGTTGCCATTCGGTGGTGTAAAACAGACGGGAAACGGCTCGCGTGAGGCCGGTTGGGTGGCCATGGACTACTGCACGGAGTGGAAGTCGGTGTACATCAACTACAGCGAGGCCGGCGAGCTGGTGCGCGCCCAGATTGACACGCCGGTCTTATCTGACGGCGATAGTCTTAGCGGAGGAGGGGAAGGGCGTCGGCCTTGAGGGGAAGGGCGCCCTGCCCCAGAAAATCTTGCGATTTTCTGGGGACCCCTCTGTATCGGCCTTGAAGAGCCGGTGCTACGACTGTCATTTCTCGTGAAATAGACGCCTGTCATTTCGAGCCGAAGGCGAGAAATCTTGAGTTTCACTTCTCACCAGCTCTGAGGGGGGTAGGGGGTGAGGCTGATAGTCTCACGATTCTAGAGCTAGTTCACAGAGCAAGCCGACTTTACTCGCCCCCTATCCCGGCCTTTCCCCCGATTCGGAAGGAAGGGGACTGTCGTGATTAGTTTCCGAAAGGACGCGAATTAAAGGCAACTACAAGTAAGCTTGTTGATCTCCCCTCTTCCCATTGGGGAGGGGGTTAGGGTGAGGAGCTTAGTAGGGGGTACCCTATAGTGATTGCCTGTATTTGGCAGGCACAAGGCCTGCCCCTATAGTGCAGGGTGGTTTCTCGCGATGGCTGGAAGAAAACAGATAACTGATATTTTGCTCTTACGGGTTTTTCTTCTAGAAAAAGGGTTGGAAGGGGGAGGCACAGAGACCATAATGGCCGCCCCTCGCTTTGAAGAGGCGGCCGGTCTTTGTAGCATAAGGAGGGAGGTTAAACGTTCAGCAGCTCTTTGCCCGGTTTCCAATCGGAGGGGCAGAGACCGCCGGTTTGCAGGGCCTGAAGCACACGAAGGGTCTCATCGGTGCTGCGCCCGATGTTGAGGTTGTTGATAACGGCATATTGCAGAATGCCGTCGGGGTCAATGATGAAAAGCCCTCTCAGCGCCACACCCTCCTCTTCCACGAGAACGCCGTAGTCTCGTGAAACCTCTTTGGTGATGTCGGAGGCGAGAGGAAAATTGATCTTGCCGATGCCGTGTTGTTCCCGTGGGGTGTTCATCCAGGCGAGGTGCGAGTAGACCGAGTCGGTGGAGACGCCGAGAATATCGGCATCAAGCTCGGCGAACTCGTCGTAGCGATCGGAGAGCGCGGTGATCTCGGTGGGGCAAACAAAGGTGAAGTCGAGGGGGTAGAAGAAGAGGATCAACCACTTGCCTCGATAGTCTTTCAGGCTCACTTTGGTGCCCACGGTTTTGGGCGTATCGGTGGCTCTGGCGATGGGCATGGTGAAATCGGGTGCGGGTTTTCCTACTTTTGCATAGGCCATGGTATTTTTCTCCTCCGGTAGCTTTATGTTTGTAGTGGCAGATTGGGCTACAATTAGCATACCTTAGTAATGAA
>NZ_DATGLN010000149.1:0-15559 GCF_035294165.1 Chthonomonas sp. | reverse complement strand
GCACTTGAAAGGGCGCAGGGCGCTCAGAGCCGGGTGAACAGGCCGCACCGGGCAGGCTAATCTTAAGGCTGCTTTCTTCCGAACCTGACCTGGTTCGATTGCCTACCTGTGCAGCTGGCCCGGCTCTCAACGCCCTGCGCTACCAGAACGTAGACACACTTATTATACTATAATTCTTGGAAGGGGGGCACTTCAGACGCCCACAGAGATTTTCAAGGTCTCCTGTGTGTGGGCGATGAGTTCATCAATGATGCTATCCGGTGCAATGCCCTCGGCCTGCCCTTCAAAGTTGAGGAGAATGCGATGCCGTAAAGCCGGTTTTGCTATCTCAACGATATCCTCTATCGCCACATTATAGCGCCCTTTGGTGAGCGCACGAATTTTGGAGGCCAATATCAGCGCTTGAGCACCACGGGGGCTAGAGCCGAAGCGCACGAACTGCTTCACCATGCTAGGTGCCTCGTCGTTGGTAGGCTGTGTGCCTAGGATAAGACGTAGGGCGAACTCTTGCACGTTGGGCGCAATGGGCACGGCGCGTGCCAGCTGGCGCCATTGCAGAATAGTTGGGCCGTCGAGCACCGGACGTACCATCTCGGTTTTCTCGCCGGTTGTGCGGTCTACGATGGCCGAAAGCTCCTCGAAGTTGGGCGGATAGACCAGCAGTTTGAAAAGGAAGCGGTCGAGTTGGGCCTCGGGCAGGGGATAGGTTCCTTCCATCTCGATGGGGTTTTGGGTAGCCAGCACAAGGAACGGCTCTTCAAGTTTATGAATGACGCCGCCAACGGTAACGGAGCGCTCTTGCATGGCCTCGAGCAGGGCGGACTGAGTTTTAGGTGTCGCGCGGTTGATTTCGTCTGCAAGAAGCACGTTGGCGAACACGGGGCCGGGTTGAAAGCGAAATTCTCGTTTTCCCTCGGGGGTTTCAGAGAGGATGGTCGTGCCGGTGATGTCGGCAGGCATCAGGTCGGGGGTGAACTGAATTCGGTTAAACTTCAACCGCACCGTTTCGGCAAGAGTGCGTACTAAAAGGGTTTTTCCGAGGCCGGGCACGCCTTCAAGGAGCGCATGCCCTCCCATAAAGAGACAGACGAGCGCACCCTCTACGATCTCTTTGTTGCCGACGATAACCCGCCCGATCTCGGTGCGTATCTCATCAAAAGCCCGCTGGAACTGTTCTACCTGCTGTGTGATATCCGACATCGTTCTACTTTCCTTCTCCATGGAGGGTATCGAAATAGGCGCGTACTTGCTGGCGCAGCGTTACGGGAACATGCTCCTGGTTGAGCACGCTTTCGGCCTGACGCTGGCCGGTGATCACGGCCTGGTAATAGGGGGTGGAAGCGCTGGCACCATCCGGGTCTCCCAGAAACTGGATGGAGAGTTCGTTGCCCTTCTGGGTACGAGTGCCGAGAATCATGCCGTTGGGCGCATGGCCTGGCGTGTGGGGATGCATGGCGAGGTAGTGAATGAACTCCTGCAGAGAGCCGGCTTTGCCCTGTCCTGCTTTACTGCCTTTGCTGTTTGCGATCAGCAAGTGGGCTTTGGTTTTTCCGGGGTCTCTCATGGCCGAGAAGTGTTTGTGACTGCCGAAGAGGGCAGCCCCGTTGGGCGAACCGCCCGGAAAAAGCCCAAAACTAGGTGTGCCAAGCCCAAATCTCGCTCCCTTTTGGCAAGCTGCCAAAAGGGCCAAAAGCGCCTCCTGGTCAAGAGGACTTACCTGCCACCACTCTCCCATGCACTCTCCGAAGCACATGCCGGGAATTTGGCCGAGAAGCTTTTTGAGGAAAGCCAGTTGCTCCGAGTTGAGGTTTTGAGAGTTTTGCAGCATTTTGGCAATCTGAGCCAACTGTTGGGCGGTGCGGTTTAGGCCGGCCTGCTGCAGCGCCTTGGCCAAGCTTTGAAGCTGTTGACCCATTTGCTGGGCAAGCTGCGGGTTGCCTTCGCTCTGTTGGGCTAGCTGAGATAGTTGCTGCATGGCCTGCTGCATAGCTGCACTATTCTGCGTTTGCAAGGCCTGTTGCATGGCTCTGAGGGCCTGTTGCATCTTCTGCAGGCTGGCCAACTCTTTTTTTAGTTGTTGCATCTGTTGCGCATTTTTCTTGAGGGCTGCCGAACCGTTTTTCTGAGCGCCTTTTTGTTGGTGAGCCTGCTGCCCGTTGCGAAGGGCGTTGTTGGGATTGGTTGGCTTCATCTGCTGGTTTGCCGACATCTGTTGCAGGGCCTGTTGGCGCTGTTGCAGCTGCTTATCCAGTTTTTGAAGTGACTGCTTCAGTTGTTGGGCGGCCTGCTGGGCTTGGGCGGCGTTCTTCTTTTGTGCAGCCTGCTGGCGCTGCTGTTCTGCCAGCTTTTGGGTAAGCTTATGCATGGCCACCATCGCATGGACTTTGTCCAGTTTGCCCTCACGCATCTTTATTCCCAGCTTTTTTAGCTCTTCTGCGGCCTGCTTGGTCATCGGCAGGTGCTTTTTGGTGGCCTCCTTTTCCGCCTGTTGGGCCAGCCGCATGATGCGAATGCCCTCCTTTTTCACTTCGCTCATCTCGGCCTTTTTCTCTTTTGACCAGAATAGCGGGAGGGATGGTAGCAGTGTGACACCGGCCAGCAGGGTCAAGGCCAGCAGGCTAAGCCAGAATGCACGTGGGATGCGAAGCGGATAGATGGCTTTTAGGTTGACATCGGCGGCATAGCGCTCGGCGTCAGCACGCAGTGCCGGATAGAAGGGGGAAGTGGATGCCGCCTCGGTGGCCTCGAGTGCTATCGCACTACTAAGGCGCTCTTTGAGATCGGCGCGCTGCTCGGTAAGGCGTGCTACGGTAAGGGCGGAGAGACGAGGGAGCAGAGCAAAAGCGGCACCGCTGAGCAGGCCGAGAAGGATGGGGCCGAGTTCCATCCAGGGCGAGGATGGCAAAAGGCGAAGTTTGCCGGCACCTAGAAGGAGAAGGGCAAGCCAACTGCCAATGCACAGTCCGGTCGAGCCGAAGCGTAGTAGCCGTGCAGTTCGGATGCGCAACGTCGCTTTGCGAAGAAGCGCATTGAGCGTTGAGGGCGCGTAGCTAGGTGAGAGATTAGCTTGTAGGCTCATGAGGAACCTCCGACAAGTTCACAAATTCAGGTTTTTGAGCGATGCGATGCCTGCGCAGCAGGAGCGAGCAAAGCGTTAGAGAGCCAGCACCAATAAGAACCCATGCGATGGCAGTGTTGAAGAGGGCGTTAAGATCGAGGTTGCGGGGATTTTGAAAGATGAGATAGCTTGGTAAAAGTTGAAGAACAGCCTCGCGCAGGCCGAGGAAAGGCAGCAACCAAGGAATGCCGAAGAACAGCCATACTGCGAGTATGGCGAAGCGTTGCAGATAGATGGAGAGTAGTAGGCAGACACACGAGAGGCCGAAAAGGTAGGCAAAAGTAAGTCCTAGAATCGGCAAAAAGACAGATTGTGGCCCAGCCACCGCGACGATCACCCTGAAAAGACCGTTCAACCAGCCGAGATAGAGAAAGGCTGTAAGGAAGGCCACAAGGGTTAAGATGGTGACATAGGCGATGCCCGATGCGGGATAGGCTCGGCGTAGGCCGCGCCACGTCCAACCGGAGAGAAGGTAGCGCCCGAAGCCCAGTTTAGCGATATCTTCTGGGTAGAGCGCTCCGGTGGCACAGCAGGGAATGAGAAGCAGCAGATAGGAAGACCATAGGCCGGCAAATTCGCTTAAAAGGGGGTTTAGCGATGTTGACAGCACATTAGGTAGGCGCGGAAGCGGACCTGCGCCTGGAACCGAGGGCAGGAGCATATTTAAGCCTACATAATGCACCTGCATCCACACAATAGAAACGATGAAGAGGAGGTTCAACAAAAGGAAGAGCAAGCGCAGCCAGCCGGCATGGTCGGCCGGCTCGGCATAGAGGCGAGACCAGGTAACCGCATTCATGCAGAGAGAGGCGGGAATGGCGATGAGGAAGAGGTATTCGAGGGCGAGTTTGAAAAGCACGGTCTCGTTGCCGGTAATGGTAAAAGCGAGGGAAAAGGTGGTGACGTACGAGAAACTGTAGAGGCTGAGCGGAATCGCAGAGAGATAGGTAAAGATGGCCGCCTGCGCCGATGTTTTGGCGAGGGAAGACCACATAAGCCCCAGGGCACTGTTAAGCAAGCTAAAGCTGATAAGAAAGATATAATAGGTAGCTATGCGGGTGCTTGAGACACCGCCAAATAGGAAGCAGATGGACACAATGGGCAGGCTGGTGGCGATCATGAGTAAGATGAAGGCGGTAGAGGAGAGCAGCTTGCCGTAGACGATGCGAGCGCGCGACAAAGGGGTGGTGAGCAGAAGGTCAAGCGACTGCTGCTCTTTTTCTTGTGCGATCGAGCTGCTGGTGATGGCGGGAATAATGAAAAGAATAAGGAAGAACTGGACGGCAATGGTAGTGTAGAAGATGCTGTTGCTCATTTCGTGGGCGGCGCGCAGGTGACCGGTAGTTGGGGAATTGAGCCGAAGCAGAAGCGCCCAGTAGGTAAACAGCACGAACAGCACTAGGATTAGAAGGTAGCCAAACAGAATCCAGTAGGCACGTGCCCCCCGCATGCGCGTGCGCATTTCGCGCACAAGCAGCGGTTGATCGGTAAGAGCCGCTAACACGTTTCGTATCATGCCACTTGTCCCTTTGTAAAGCGCAAGAACACATCTTCGAGGTCGGTCTTCACGGGATGGAACGCCCGCACTTTTACTCCTGCCTGCACGAGGGCGGTTAGCACTTCGTATTCGCCTTCGGGTGCCCCAATATAACCGATGCGCAAGGTTCCCCGTAGCGGGGGCGGAGCGGCGGCATCTCCATTGGTGCTATCCGTTCCACAGCGTTGCACGGAGTGAACCCACTCCGGCATATTGTGAAGCAGTTGCTCGGCTATAGGCAACCCGTCCGCGATGGTGATCTCGATGAACTGCTGGCCGCGTATCTGGCGTGCTATCTGCTGTACATCGCCGGCCACCACCATCTCTCCGCGCTCAATGATGCCAATTTTATTACAGAACTCCTCCATCTCCGGAAGGATGTGGGAAGAGACGATGATCGTTTTGCCCATGGCTTGCAACTCTTTCAGCAGCTCCTTCAGCTCGATGCGAGCGCGCGGGTCAAGACCGGAGGCGGGTTCATCCAGCAGCAGCACCTTGGGGTCGTGAATGAGGGTTTTCGCCAGGCAAAGCCGTTGTTTCATTCCTCTCGATAGCGATTCGACATAGGAATCCTTTTTATCGGTGAGATCGGTAAGCGCCAGCACGTCGTCAATGATGCCTGCGCGTCGTGCTTTGGGGATGCGGTAGGCAGCGGCAAAGAAGTCAAGATACTCCCACACCTTGATATCATCATAGACCCCAAAGAAGTCGGGCATATAGCCGATGACTTCACGAACGGCATCCGGCTCGGTGACAACGTCATGGCCTGCGATGAGTGCGGTGCCGGCCGTGGGCGGGAGAAGGGTGGCGAGAATTTTCAGCGTCGTGGTTTTACCTGCTCCGTTAGGGCCGATGAAACCAAAAATATCGCCCTGTTCTAGCTCAAGATCGATCCCTTTAACTGCGTGGAGTTTTTGACGCCCCACACGATAGACCTTTTCCAAGCCTTTTACCTGCACGATAGCCGTCATGAATCTATTCCCTATGGCGTCGCAAATTATGGATGATATCATAGATCATTACTAGCCCTATGATAAGGTAGACGAGTAGACCAATACCGAGCTGGTAGAGATGGTCGCGTGGCTGTTCAAAGAGCAGGCTGAAAAGATAGAAGGGGTTCAGCCAAAGCCAAGGTTGTTCAAAAGTGCTGCTTGATGTGCCGGCTGAGATGCTGGATAGTGCAAGTGCTGCAGCCGTTAACAGAGCGGTGCCGATGCTTAAGACCCCTATAAGCACGGTATAGGATACGATCTGGGCATAGAGCGTGCGACTGAGGCGCCACGATGCATAAAGGCTTAAGGAGACGAAAAAGAAGGTGAAGATGAGAAGTGTAAACAAGGTAAGAAAGAACAGACCGTTTGCATAGTAGCCGAGCGTAAAGGCGATGAGAATTTCCAGGGGCAAAATAATCACGATGGGTAAGAAAAAGACGGTGAGACGACCGAGCAGCTTGCCAAACACGATTTCGGAGGCTGTAAGCGGGGTCATAAGCAGCAAGTCCCAAGTCTGTTGCTCTTTTTCACGCGAAAAGGCGTTGGAAGCATAAGCGGGCGCGGCGAAGAGCACAAAGACAAACTGCGCCCATACCAGAATATCCCATAGGATGTCTGCATCAGAGTTATTAGGGCCTGCTCGTTGAGCCAGCTCCGTGATCATGCGCAGGTAGACGGCGATCAGGAAAACAGAGGCCATTGTCAGCACACCGATGCGGGCGCCGCGGTGCTTCGGGAGTCGAATGCGCATCTCACGCAGAAAAATGGGGTTCTCCAGCACGATTAGGGGCCTCCACCGAAAGGCATAGTTGAGGGAGTTACCTGACGGCTACTCGGAATATCAGAAACGGGTTGTTCCGAAAACGGGGAGGTGCCCGGAAAATTGGCGGGCACGTTGGGTGGCGGTGGGAGATGAACACACAGCAGCGAGGCCTCATCCCCACCCACATTTTTGCCATCTATCTGGGCTGGGACTACGGGTTCATCGAGCCAAGCCGTAAGCAACAAAGAAGCCCGACCGAAACCATCATCCGACAACATGTTCGAGACAGCGCCGAACGAGAAGGGCGCGGTAAAGGGGTTAGAAGTGCCCGTGCCGGCCAGAAGGTTGGAGAGCGCTTGGATGAGGAGTCGCTTTTGTGGGTCAGCATTGGTAAGAGACGGTGTGGAGACATAGATCGCGTTCGTCCACCAGTTGCTCGATACAACCATGGGGGGTGAATTCAGCGTAACATGTGCCGTGCTGTGGGGCGCTACATCCCCAATGGGATAGGATTGGCGCAGCAGAGAGACTTCGGCGTTTTTGAGGGCGAAGCGGGTTCCGTTATGAACGCTAAGCTCGATTTTATTCGAGGCATACCAACGGGCTGTGGCGACTATACTGCCCCCTAGGGGCAGTTCAAACGGCGCTTCGAAGTTGCAGGTGCTCCAAAACGGCACATGCACATCTTTTAGCTGTACACCGGCGTCATCCACCACGAAGGTGGCGGAGTTGGGAATGAGGGAGGGGTCGGAAATCGCCATAAGATGAGGGTAATAGAGACGATCATTGGCGTCGGAATTGGCAGCGGAGAGGCTGAGGCTTACATTGTGCGCGCTGGGCAGATAGAGCGCCATTTGCGCTAAGCCGTAGGCCCGATCGGAACCGGCCTGAGTTTCCAGCACGGCAACACGATTGAAGGAGACGATATGGGCACGTGTGCTGGCCCCAATGGCGTAGGAGCCAACCGAGAACAGCACGATGATGGCCGGGGTCGTTAGCCAAGCCAGCTCTTTGCGGTCGAGGCGTTTCAGCACCAGATAGTTGATAGGAACCAGCAGCAAGACATAACCTAGGGTGAACAGGGCAATGAGGTTAAGCGAGGGGAGTTGGGTGATACGCGGGTTGGCCAGCGCATCGAGAAGTTGATCCATAAGGTTGGTTGAGCCGGTCCACATACCGTCGTTGGCGAGTATCTTCACTGGAGAGACCTCGCAGTTGCCGCAGAGAAGCAGGTCGCGCCAAAAGGAGGTTGCGGCAGGCCAAGTTGTGAAGGCGGGGTCCATATAGTCAAACGTTGTAAAGAGCACGAGGCCGTTGCCATAGGGGCGTTCGAGCACCAAGGGTGCTCCTTGCTGGTCTGTAAGGAGCACTTTGGCATTCTGTTGCAGTTTACCGGTTGTCAGGGCGATGGGGTGCTGAAGCGGCAGCGATGTTTGATAGCGTAAAGCCAGCGTGGGCAGTTGCTTGAGAGTGCGAATGCCGTTAGGGATAAGTGGAAAGAGATCGTGGAGGGGGCAGCTTTTCAGGCGGTTGATATCCGGGCCACCGGAGACGATGAGCGTTCCGCCGGAGCTTACAAAGCCACGCAGGGCGTCCACCTGTGCCTGGGAGGCGCTGTTTTCAAGGTCGAGATCGCCGAGAGCGACCGCATCTACTGGCGTGTAAGCTTGCGGAGAGGTGGGCAGTAGGGCAGGAGGGGCCGTTAGCAGGGTGATGGGGTTAATCATGGCATTTGCATTGCCGGAACCGAGAAGTATATTCCCTAGACCGCTCTCATCCTGGCCGTGATGGATAATGTCGAACAGATGATTGGCCAGAAAGTGCAACGCTGCAGGATGGGAATCGAGCACGAGAAGGTTATAGGAGAGATTGCGCAGTGGTACGGAGAAAGGCACCGAAGTAGGGCCGGCCACAACATGCCTATCCTGCACAAGCTGTACGGTTATCTCCTGTTTTTCTGGAGAAGGGACGAAGGAGGTGTCCAGTTTTAGGGGAGAGAGGTCAACGGAGAACGTCTGGGTCTGATCGAGCGGGCCACCTGCAAACAGCAGCTTGCGGATGTAGGTATCTTGGTGATCGCCACGTCGCACGATAACCTGCAGTTCGGTCGCTCCATTTGGGGCGGTTCCAACCATGTGGACGGCAAGCGGGTTCCAGGAGTGGGGGCGAAAATAGGCGATGCCGCCGGCAAAAGAACCGAAGCCGAGCAGCGGCTGCAGGGTAATGTTGGCTGAAGCGGAAAAAGGCAAGCATAGCCCCAGCCACAGCAGCCCGAAGACTGCAAAGCGAAGTGGGTGTAAGTATGCAATACGTTTAGGGGCCATCGCCCCCTCCCTCATCCTCATGGTAAGTTCGCCGGCGGCCGGCCGATAGGTAAAGACACAGAAAGAAAAAGCTGGAGACCAGCAGCGCTCTGTTACTTAAAAGATAGACGAGAGGTGAAGGCAGAGCGTTTCGCTTTTTTGCAATGTTCCCGATTCACCCCTCGGTTGCCTCTAGCACCTCATCGGCGATATCGAAGTTGGCGTAGACGTGTTGAACGTCGTCGTCCTCTTCAAGGCGTTCCAAGAGCCGAAGCATCTGTTGTGCCTCTTTCCCTTCAAGGTGAACCAAGTCCAGCGGTTCCATCGTGTACTCGGCACGCAACATAGGGATACCGGCATCTTCGATGGCTTGGCGCACTCTAGCAAAATCTTCCGGTTGGGTTACGATCTCGTAATTCTCTTCATCCGTGCGCATATCTTCTGCACCAGCCTCAATGGCAAGTGCGAAGAGGCGGTCTTCCTCGACGGCCGTCCGTGGAATGACAATAAGCCCAATGGGCCTAAAACGATAGGACACCGATCCCGATTCCCCCATGCGGCCGCCGTGTTTGTTGAAGATGCTGCGCAGGTTAGCTACGGTTCGGTTGCGGTTATCGGTGGCACACTCCACCAAAATCGCCACACCTCCGGGGCCATAGCCCTCGTAGGTAACCTCCTCATAGGCTTCGCCTTCCAGCTCTCCGGTACCGCGCATGATGCTGCGACGAATGTTCTCTTGGGGCATGGAGTGTTCGCGAGCTTTTTGTATGGCAAGTCGCAAACGGGTGTTCGTTTCGGGGTTCCCTCCCCCGGTTTTCGCCGCGATGATGATCTCTCGGGCAAGTTTGGTGAAGAGGTTCCCGCGTTTTGCATCCTGCGCGCCTTTGCGCAGGCGAATGTTGTGCCATTTGGAATGTCCCGACATAGTGAAATCGTTCTCCTTACCATGAAACCGTCGAGCACGCTGATAAGGTGCTCGCGGATTTCTCATCAAAAAAGACTTAATCGCAACTCGGATTATATCACAAACGCCCTCTGAGGAACAACGTCTCTTTGGCGTAGGTGCCGCCTTTAAAGGGGCTGTGGTATACTGCCGTAGAGATCGTTTTGGAGAGGTAACCCATAGTATGCCGCGTGCATTAGTGACGGGTGGGGCCGGGTTTTTAGGCTCCCATCTCTGTGATAGGCTCCTTGCCGAGGGATTTGAGGTGATCGCGATGGACAATCTGATCACCGGAAATACCGATAATATCGTTCATCTTTTGGACAATCCCCATTTTCGGTTTGTGCGTTACGATGTCACCGAATATCTGTATATTGATGGGCCGATAGACTACGTCTTTCACCTTGCCTCCCCGGCAAGCCCGGTAGATTTTCCTACCAAGCCCATCCAGATCATGAAGGTCAACGCGCTAGGCACGCATAAGGCGCTTGGGCTGGCCCGCGCCAAAAACGCCGTTTTCTTCCTTGCATCCACCTCGGAGGTTTATGGAGACCCGTTGGTTCACCCCCAGAGTGAGGAGTATTGGGGCAACGTGAACCCGGTGGGCATACGCGGAGTGTATGACGAATCCAAGCGCTATGCCGAGGCGCTCACGATGGCCTATCATCGCTATCATGGGGTGCCAGTGCGCATTGTACGCATCTTCAACACCTACGGGCCGCGTATGCGTCTCGACGATGGGCGCGTGGTGCCCAATTTTGTTGGTCAGGCGCTGCGGGGCGACCCCATCACCGTCTACGGCGATGGCAGGCAGACGCGCTCTTTTTGCTACTGTTCAGACCTTATAGAGGGTTTTTGGCGGTTGGCCATGTCGGATTTAACAGGGCCTATCAACATCGGTAACCCCACGGAACGCACCATTTTGGAGTTCGCCCAGCTCATCAAGCAGCTTACAAACAGCAAGAGTGAGATCGTTTTTGAGCCGCTTAAAACCCCCGATGATCCCAAGCAACGTCGTCCGGACATCACAAAGGCCCGAACGCTTTTGGGTTGGGAGCCTAAAGTGGGATTGGAGGAGGGCCTGCAACACACGATTGCCTATTTTGCAAAGAAGCTCGGCCTTAGTTAAGAGAGGGGAAGCCCGTGCGCGCGGTGGAGTTTATCGCTAAGAAACGCGATGGTGGTGAACACACTGAAGAGGAGCTGCGCGATTTTATCGGTCGGGTAACCGATGGCAGCATGCCCGATTACCAGATAAGTGCATGGCTTATGGCGGTGTTTTTGCGCGGCATGACGATGCAAGAGACACGTGCCCTCACCCGTGCCATGCGCGATTCGGGTAAACGGATAGACCTCTCCGACGTGCCCAACGGCCCCGCGCTCGACAAGCACAGCACGGGTGGCGTTGGAGATAAAACATCGCTCGTGGTGGTGCCGTTGCTTGCGGCGGCCGGCATCCCCATTTTGAAAATGAGCGGCCGAGGGCTTGGCTTCTCCGGCGGCACCATAGATAAGCTGGAGGCCATACCTGGGCTTCGCACCACCTTAAAGAGCGAAGAGGCAAAGGCGCAAGTGCGCTCCATAGGGTTGGCTATTGTCTCTCAATCGTCCCAGCTAGCACCTGCAGATGGTAAACTGTATGCCCTGAGGGACGTTACCGCCACGGTCGAGTCGATTCCGCTTATCGCCAGCAGCATTATGAGCAAAAAGCTTGCCGGAGGGTCTGGGCGCATTCTGCTGGACGTGAAGGTGGGAAGCGGCTCTTTTATGAGAGAGCTGGAGCAGGCGAGGGCACTGGCAAGCACATTGGTAACTATCGGGGTTCAGGAGGGAGTGCCCACGCAGGCGGTACTTACGGATATGGAGGAGCCTCTTGGGTGGACGGTGGGGAATGCCTTAGAGGTAGAGGAAGCCATTCGCGTTTTGCAAAACCCCGAAACCGCGGAGCCGCGTTTTTTGGCGCTTTGTTTAGGTCTGGTAATGCATGGGCTACTCGCGTGCGAACGAGCGAGGAACGCAGAAGAAGCGCAGGCAACGGCGGAACGGCTGCTGCGGTCGGGCACCGGCGCGGCCAAGCTAGAGGCCATGATCCGCGCTCAGGGAGGGCCGAAAGATTTGAACGCGGTTAGAACCGCGTTGCCTCATGCGCCCATCACGTGCCGAGCGGAGGCGCCTGAGGAGGGCTTCATTGCCGCCATTGATGCACGGGCTGTAGGGCTGTTGGCCGCGGCTATGGGAGCCGGACGCACCACGAAGGAAGATAGAATTGACCCTTCGGTGGGGATCGTGCTCCATAAAAAGCGCGGGGCTTGGGTTCGTGCCGGCGAACCGCTTGCAACGCTTCATCTTAGAGACGAGTCGGCATCGCAAAAAGAGCATTTCAAAGCCCTGCTGCTATCGGCCTATCGTTTTACGCCTGCACCACCTGTTTTGCCTCCAAGTCCTATATTGGAGGTTCTATCCTCTTCTTGACCGCCGAAAGGCTTTAGCCTCCCTTAAGTCGGGATAGGGTAGGTGCGGGGCCTACCCCTACCATGTTCGCGTAGCTGGCCGGCAGCTGCGAAAAGCCGCCGGGCTTTAGATCAGGCGGAATGCCACGGCTGCAGCTGCCCTTGTTAAGGTGGTGGCTACACACAAAAAGGGCAGGACACGGAGGGCAGCGGCTGCTGCTCTCGATTCATGGCGGCCAGCCGTGCGATGCGCGCCGAAGCGCAGGCACAGGTTGCCAAGCGCTCAATATCCCAAAGGTCTACGAAAACGCGCCCCTGTTTCCGCTGTAACCCCTCTTCAAGCAACTGTTCGAGGATAGGAAGTGTTGGTGGGGTGTATGCGCCCTGAGCCGCCAGCATCTCTATGGCGCCGTTGCCTCCCCGTGTCGGTATGAGGCAACAGGCAGTGGCCCCCTCTTCAAAGGCTATCTCCATAGAACGAATGACCCATTGATAGCCCTCTTCCTCGTCGAGAAAGGGGGGGAAAACCAGCAGGAAGACCCGCAGGGCGATGTGGTGAGCGCGGAGAAAGCGAGCAGCGCGTCGAAAATCCTGCACTGTCATCCGCTTATTGAGGCGTTCGAGTGCAAGCGGATGCGCCGTTTCCAAGCCGATGGCCACTTCCAGCTCACCCGCAAGCCCCTCCTGAAACGCAAGGCAACGTTTTCCCAAAAAGGCGGGATGGCTCTCCACGATCACGCGCTCGAAGGGAGCGAGCAGAGCCGTCAGGGCGTCGTCGTCCGATGGGGGAACGGCGCGGGGATCGAAGAAGCTGCCGGCATTATAGAGTTTGATCTGTTTTGCCGGTGGTAACCGTTCGAGTGCCCATCGAATCTGGGCGGGTATGGCCCCTTCTGGCACCGGCGCATCGAGCGTATTTTTCCAGAGATCGCACATTAGGCAACGGAAGGGGCACTCTTTGTTGGTAAGAAACACCACGTTGGTGGAGATCAATGCGCCCTTTGGGCCGCGTTCTTCTTCATGCAGCCATGCATAGGGCTGCCACGGGTCGAGGCGATTCTTCGGCCCACGCAAGCCCACAATCCAGCGGCTTCGATCGGCCGGCCGTTCTGGGTAGTCGTGTAGGGTGTGCATACGCTATCGGTTCAAAGACGGCAGTGGGATGCTGGTATCGTTGCCGGAGATCCGCTCTGTGGGGTCGTCCCAAACGTCTTTGAGCCGCTCTTGCCATTGGCGCAGAAACACCTGACGGCACCAGCCCTTGCCCACACGCCAGTGGCGATAGCTGTCGTCGCTAACCCCATCTTGGAATCGGCGTTTCGGAGGTGTGGGCATATCTACCCGGATGAGGGCACGAATGCCGGCCCGAACCACTTCCGCTTTAAGGTTGTAAAGACGCTCTACGTCGTTACCGATGAGTTTTGAGAAGGGAATAGCGGTAGAGGCTGCGATGACCGAACGAACCGTATAAGGCGAAAAGGCATGAAAGCCATAACGCGCTGCGGGGGCAAAGGTGCGAACGTACGAGCGCGAAAGCCCACCGGAGTAGGTAAGGCTATGTTTGATGGCGTCTACGCCCCAACCTTCCTGGTAGAGCAACGGGTTACGCAGCACGCTGGAGAGGGTGAGGTCGGAATCCTCCAAAGGATAGTCTTTCAGATTTTCATCGCCCCCGTCGCCATCTAGTAGATATTTCAGGTGTGGGTAGCGTTCGCGAATGCCTTCTAAGAGGCAGATACTCATGGCAGCACACTGGACATCGAGGGGATGGTAGTCTTCGATAAGCTGAATGGCCTCCTCTAGATTCACCCGCGAGGCATCACGTTCAATCGGCTCCCAGATATGGCGAAGCCCTAGTTGCGTCACGATCTGTTCGGCCTGAACGGTATCGGCGCCTCCGCCGAGGTCGAGGGTAAAGGCCCGGAGATTCTGGGGATTGCGCCCCAGCTCTTCGAGGGCATGATAGGCCATGAGGAGCACGGAGGTGCTATCAATACCGCCGGAGAAGGCGATGGCGACCGGTTCCTGTGGTGGCAGCGTGCCAAGCCAGTGCTTAAGTGCTTGATAGGCGGCCTGCACATAGGCTACGCCACACGCTTCGACGGAGGTAGGCCCGGTCTCGATAGGCGGATGAAAGAAACGATGGTAGTTTGGAGCGGGATCGGGGCAGCCGATCTGCTCGATCTCGATGAGGTAGTGGGCAGGAACCATGCGAGTATAGAGGGGATCGAACTGCCAGCCGATTTTATGTTCTCGGCACCACTCAAAGATGCGATCTATGCGTTCGGCCACGATCAGAAAGGGGCCGTGAAACATTTTGGCCACAAAGTAGCGCAACGGAACGCCGATGGTTCTTGCCAAGCGGACGGTCTGTCCCTCGCGGGCGACCACGGCAAAATGCCCATCGGTTTCGGCAAGAGTTCTCACGTCGCCTGTTCGTACGGCCTCTTGCACCTCGGAGAGCGTTTTGCCGGTGAGTCCGACCTGCTGTGGGCCGGTTAAATCCACTAGGCGCTCTATACCGGTAAGCATGTTGGCTGTAAGCTCCTCGATAATGTTTTCATAAAAACATAGAAAGGAGACCCCCTGCGTTTACGCGGGGGAGGAATTGCTATCCGCAGCATTCCTTTCCAATTTAGTTCGTCAACCGAGAGTATTGATGATATAATACCCTCGACAGACAAAAACTATAGAGGCAAATCGTTGAAAGTTACATTGCGCCTGAAACTGCATAGAGAACCCGCCACCCAAAAGGCTCTAAAGGAAACACTCTTGCAGTTTACCGACTGCTTCAACGCCGTATGCACTTACGGTTGGGAGCAGAACGAGCGCAACGGAACCCGACTGCACCGGGCAACCTACAAGTCCCTCCGGAAAGCGCACCCTGACCTGCCTGCCCAGTTGGTCGTAGCGGCGAGAAGGAAGGCAGGGGAAGCTCTCAAGTCGGTACAGGAGCGCAAGAAGCAGGGATGCTCCGTTTCCTGCCCTCAGTCCCCCCTTTGCCCCGTCCGCTATGATGCGCGTTCGTATTGGGTGCGTCTTCAAGACGGCTGTGCCTCTCTTGCCACCACACAAGGTCGTGTTTGTGTACCCTTCCGCCTGTGTGACTACTACACTCGTTACGCCCACTGGAAGCCCTGCTCGGCAGACTTATGTTTTCGTGACGGTGCCTTTTCCCTGCACGTGGTGGTGGAAGCCGAGTCACCAGAACCTGTTTGTGAAGGGGTTCTTGGTGTTGACCTGGGCATCGTAGAACTCGCTACCGATAGTAACGGCAATACCTATTCGGGCGAAGCCGTCAAAGCCGTTCGCTGCCGTCTCAAGCGCCTCCGTAGTCTGCTTCAAAAGCGCGGCACAAAGAGCGCGAAACGGCATTTGAAGAAGATTCGCGCCAAACAGTCTCGGTTTGTCAAGAACACCAATCACGTTGTTTCTAAATCCCTCGTTCGTACT
>NZ_DATGLN010000148.1:0-3963 GCF_035294165.1 Chthonomonas sp. | reverse complement strand
TGGCATTCCGCTCGCCATCGAACTTGCTGCCGCCCGCTGTCGGGCCCTTTCGCCTAAAGATATCGAGTCGCATCTTAGCGATATGTTCCGTCTGCTTTCGCAATCACCACGCACCAGCATCTCGCGCCATAAAACCCTCCGAGCCGCCCTCGACTGGAGCTATACTCCCCTCACCCCACCTCAAAAGCGACTGCTGCAACGTCTGGCCATCTTCACGGGAGGATGGACTCTCGAAGCGGCCGAGGCTATCTGTGCCGATACCGACAACCGCTCGAACGATGAGGCCTTTTTGCCTACCTATGACATCCTTGACACACTCTCTATTCTTACCGACCGCTCCCTCGTGAACTACGATACGCATGCCGACCGATTTTCACTCCTCGAGCCTATGCGCCAGTATGGGCTAGAGCTTCTGCAACAAAGTGGAGAAGAACCCGTCCTCCGAGAACGCCATGCTCTGTGGTTTACACAGTGGGTCGAAGAGGCCGCTACGCACATTCCCGGCTCCGAACAAGAGGAGTGGTTGGCTCGCCTAGAGCGGGATAACGATAATCTGCGGGCTGTGCTTACGCATCCAAATTTGCCGATAGAGCCTCGCCTGCGCATGGCCATCGCTCTCTGGCGCTATTGGCTCGCACGTGACCAACTACAGGAAGGTCAGGACCTCCTCCAGCATCTTCTCCAAGAAAAGGAAGTTCCTCCCACACCGCTGAAAGCAAAGGCCTTGCATGTGCTTGCCTCCCTGGCCTGCAAACAGGGAAATTATGGTTTGGCCGAATCCTCGATCCGAGAGAGTTTGCAGCTGTCATTACAACATAACGAACTGCTTACTGCTGCCCATGCTCGCGTGGTGGAAGGAGAGATCGCACATGCCCGAGGAGATTACGATACCGCTTTCACCCGCTTCGCTGCCGCCTATGAAACGCTAAAAAATTTCGATTTTCGCATCGGCATGGCAGAAGCCCTTCAAGGGCTGGGCGATTCCGCCCTGGCCCGCAACGAATGCACCCTAGCCCGAACCTACTACATGGAGGCCCTGGAGATTCGCCGCGCTCTCAAAGACCAAAGGGGCATTGCAAACCTGCTCCATGCCCTTGGCAACGTTGCGCTCTTCTTGGGCAAATACGCGGAGGCTGCAAAATACTACCAGGAAAGTATCGAGATGCGCGAGGAGTTTCTGGATCGAAAAGGACTTGCTGCCTCTCTAAACAATCTCGGCGGAGTCGCTCTCTTGCGTGGGGACTACGCTCAAGCGGAAGCCTTTTGCCGTAGAAGCCTTAACCTCCGCCAACAGCTCGGCGATAAACGCGGCATCGCTTTCTCTCTGCTTACCCTCGGCCATATTGCACGTGAAAAGGGCGAGTTGGAAGAGGCCCTTGACCATGGCGAACAGAGCGCCCAGCTTTTTCAACAGCTCGGCAATCGCGTTAATGCGGCCACGGCCCTCTGCGATTGCAGTCTTACCCTCATCCGCCTTGGCGAGCTTTCCCAAGCGGCGGCGATTCTGCATGAGGCCGCCGATGCCTGCCGCGAGTTCTCCAGCCACTTCCTCTGTCTCCTCGTCATCGAAACCGCTGCCGAACTGGCAGCCGCCCAAAGGAATTACCCCCTTGCCGCCCAACTTCTCGGTGCCCACGACCAATATGCGGCGCTTCTCGACATGCCCATTCCCCCCATCCGCAAAAGCGCTCAGGAACGGCTACGCGCTCAACTCAGCGCCACGCTCGGCGCTGAGCCTTTCCAAAAGACCCTCGAAAGCGGTCGCCAGTTCGATCGCCAATCCCTTTTTGAGCGAATTCGCACCCTCTAGCAGGTGACAGAAAGGGGTTCCTCATTCCCCATGTTTTGGCAAAACGGACTTCTATGCGGTAAACTGAAAGGGCAAACGGTGTTGCTTTCTCCAGTTCGGGCACCAGCACCCTCTCTGCACTTCGTGTGCCCGTAGTTAGGGCGCTTCAGAATCACACACTCATCGCTCAACCGTAACAAAATAACGTGGCGAACTATCCTAAAATCGAAGAAAGTTTTGAAACAACGCTCTCGGAAGAGAGGCCTCAAGGGAGGGGCTGGATCAGCCTTCGCGTCACGCTCCTAGCGCTTCTTTTAGCCCCTCTAACCGCCTATTGGACGGCCGACCAGGTTGTTGATGTCATCTTCTCGTTGATGATACCACCGGTCATTATGACCTTCGTCGTTGCCGTTATCAATCTCGGTGTCCGTAAAATCTCAAAGCGATGGGCACTCACCGAAGGGGAACTGATCATCTTTTACGGCATGCAAACCGTGCTGGGCGCCATCTGCGCCGAGTGGATGAACATCATTAACCCTCATATCGCCACCTATGCCCTCTATGCCAGCAGCAACTCCGACTACCGCAACAAAATTCTGCCCTACATCGCCACCTGGCTCTTCGTGCCCTACAAAGACGCCGATAAGTTCAAAGATTATCGGGATGGCGGGCATGGCTTTCACTATTTTCTAACCCACCTTCATCTCTGGTGGAGCTATATCTTAGGGTGGACTCTCATCGTGGGGCTTGTCGGTTTCGCCATGCTCTGCATCAACAGCCTCATGCGCGACGAGTGGACAAACCGCGAAAAACTTGCCTTCCCCATCATTCAGTTGCCCCTCGCCGTCGTGCAGATGGGCGCCGGACGCCTCCCCCTCTGGAAAAATCGCTACTTTACCGGCGCCTTCCTCATTATGTTCACCATTGACATCATCAATGGATTTCATCAGTTTTATCCAAATCTGCCCCTCATCAATGTGCGCTTTATCGGAGACCTCCAGCAACTTTTCCCCAACCCGCCCTTCAATGCCATCGGTTGGACTCCCATCGGCATCTTTCCTTACATGGCCGTCATTGGCTTCTTCATGCCCACCGATCTGCTCTTCTCTTGCATCTTTTTCTTCTTTTTCCGCAAGGCGCTTCAGGTCTTCACCTACGCCATAGGCTACACGCAAAGCGCGGGCGTTTTTGGCGGCGGTGGTCTCGTGCCAAGCCCACCCTACTTCAGTGAACAGAGCTGGGGAGCTTTCATCGGGCTTTTCGTGATGGCGATTTGGGTGGCCCGTGGCTATCTTCGAGAGGTATGGCAACAGATACTTCACGGTCATCCCCCAGGAGATCGGGGGGTTCCGCATCGAGTCGCCTTTGCCGGCCTTGTGCTTAGCGTCGTAGCCCTCTGTGTCATCGGGGTGGACATCGGCATCCCTCTATGGATGACTTTTGTTACTATCGTTCTATTCCTTATCTTTAGCGTCGCTCTCACCCGTATGCGGGCACAGGTCGGCCCTCCATCGCATGAGATGGCCTTCATGGGGCCGAACCAGATGATTGTGGATTTTGCCGGTACCCAAAACCTACCTGAAGCCGGGGTCAGCCGCATGGTCAACACCTTCTTCTTCTTGAACCGTATCCATCGTACCCACCCCATGCCGCATCAACTCGAAGCCATGAAAATGGGCGAACGAGCGCGCATCAATCAGCGTGCGCTCTTCATTGCCATCCTGCTGGCCATGGTGGTCGGCAGCATTCTCGGGCACCTCATCTATATCTATCGCGGATATGTATGGGGTGCCGGCGATGTTGGCGGCGATGTATCCGGCACCGTCAGCTCTTTTACCACCAAGCACCAACCTCCCAACATCGTAGCCATTCTGTTCGTCCTCATCGGCTTCTGCGTGGTGCTGTTGCTCGATTTCATTCGGTTTCAAGTGCCGGGCTTCCCTTTCCATCCGGTAGGGTATGCGCTCGCCATGAATTTCGGCCTCGACTACTTCTGGTTTGGCCTCCTGATCGTCTACCTCATTAAACTCTTTGTGGAGAAGTACTACGGCCTCAAAGGGCACGACAAGTTGCACCAGGTGGCCTTAGGCATCATTCTTGCGGAGTTTTGTGCCGAGACCATTTGGGCGCTCTACAGCATGACGCACAACCATTTCGCCACCTATAGCGTCTCC
>NZ_DATGLN010000147.1:0-3734 GCF_035294165.1 Chthonomonas sp. | reverse complement strand
CGAAGATACAAAGATTATCGCAAATATCGCCCTCAGCTACGCAAAGATTTCCGATTTTGCTGCGCATATTGCACTCTCCACGAAACCATGGTAGGAGGCGAGGCTAACTACTGCATCGATCATTTTCGACCGATTCGAGGGATCTATCCCCACCCTGACCTAGAATGCGAATATACCAACCTCTACTGGGCCTGTAGGGAATGTAATGAAAACAAAGGGGCTAACTGGCCCTCACCAGAGCAGATAGCGGATGGTCTCTATTTCATCGATCCCTGTACTCCTGAAGGCGATCATGACCTTCATTGGAAAACGGAATCGAACGGCACCTTAGTCCCAAAGACGCGAGCAGGCGAATATACTATCGAGAAGCTAAAATTGTGGAGAGAACTGCTTGTCTATCGAAGAAAAGAGATATATAGATGGCGCGAAGAGTTGAATATGCTTATAACTCTTTGGCAGCGCAAACAACTTGGAGAGCTGAACACCGAAGTACAAAGGCGGATAGCGGAGCTTGAAGAACGGTTGAACCCTCCTGCTTTCAATAGGCCTCGAAACTTCTAAGCTATTGCTCTTCAAGACCGCGAAAATCTTCGGGCTTGTCGAGATCGGTCGCCAATTCCGGATGTTCAGAACGCAACGCGCGGGCCGGACTACCGAGCAAGTTGGAAACTCGCGCTTCCAACCACGATACGGTTAACAGCGAGGGAAAGAGGGTCTGAGAAAGAAGCAATCGTAGCAAGGCAGAGGCGCCGAGAAGCTGTGCCAAGCGAAGAGGGCTTTTTCGGGCCGCGTAGGCCGACGCGATCTTGGCTTGCTGCGTGAGAAGCGCCTGAGGTGCAATAAGGGCCAAGTTGCCCCCCGTAAAAACGCCCTCACTTATCCGTAAAGAGGTACGACGTATATTAGGAAACCGCTCATAACAGAGAGAAACCGGCACAATAGGCCAAATAAAACCGGCATGCTCGCGCTTTGCAAGCTGCAGCGAGTCCTCTATAAACCGCAAAACAACATTTCCGGTGAGAAAGGGCAGGTCACATGTAGAGACCAGAACGAAAGGCTCCTCCTTAAAAAAAGACAGCCCCGCAAAAAGGTTCGCAACGAAATCGCCGTGATCGGGCAGAACGTGATAGGCAGCACTCGCAGGCATGTCTCCCACAACACAAATAGACTTTATGCCGGCCTCCTGCATCGCCTCTACCACATGCTCCAACAGGGTTTTGCCGTTGACAACGGCGAGGGCACGATGAGGGCAGCCTATCACCGCCTGCAGTTCCGGTTTGGCCTTACCACCTGCCAAAATAACAACAGGAATCATCCCTCCTCCATGAGGCGCAGTTGATGGAAACGTTCGCGCGTGAGCGTGTGGGTAACGTAGACGTGAGGGTAGCGTTTGCCGAGCAACTCAGCACCATGTAAGGCAGTGCCTTGATCGGAGAAAACGCCGTAAAGGGCGGAACCACTGCCGCAAAGATGGGTTTGCAGCGCCCCGGCCATCTGCATTTCATCCGCAAGCCAGGCCAACTGTGGGTAGGCTTCAAAAACCACTTGCTCGAAGTCATTACACTGAAAGGCCATCGCCCGTTCAAAATCCCCGCAAAGAATCGCCTCCTCCATGCGCTTCGTGGCCCGATGGGAACGGCGATCGGGCCGGGAGTCAAGCGCTTCATAAGCCCATTTTGTGGAGATGCCGATATCCGGCTTCACTATGACTAACCAAAAGGGTGGAATGTCGGGAAGAGGGGTAAGCTGCTCACCACGTCCTCGGGCCACCACGGTGCCTCCTAAAAGAAAGAAGGGGACATCGGAACCCAGTTCCTGAGCGCACTCATGAAGCTCTTGGGAACTTAGCGGAAGTCGCAAAAAACGTTGAATCGCCCATAAGGTTGTTGCCGCATCGCTGCTGCCGCCCCCTAAACCGGCTTGCGAAGGCACGCGCTTTTGTAAATGGAGCGATAAACCATCCGAAGGTGCACACCCCTTCTGCTCGGCTCGCTCCCAAAGGAGTTGCGCGGCTCGAAAAACTAAATTGCTTGCATCGGTCGGTACCTCTATTTGATCGGGTGCTTCACACGTAAAACGAATGCCAGGCGACTCAGAGGGCAACAGCGTAAGCAGGTCATGCAGCGCAATGCTCTGCATGACGGTGGCAAGCGAATGATAGCCATCGGTACGCTTGCTGAATACGTCGAGCGTCAGGTTAATTTTAGCGAAACAGCGTATCTTCATGGGGTCTGAAAGCGCAACGCATCGCTGATCGTGAGACTTGGCGCGAGAGCAAAAAGACGAAAGTTCACCACAAGGGAGGCCTTCGCCAAAATAAGCGGATCGCCGCCGTCGGCTTTCCATTCTGGGGCGACAATGGAGACATCGGCGGCGCTGCCCTGATGGCATTCCCATCGCAGGTTTGTCAACGGCGCTGCAGCAGCGACAATGCCGCTTGTTACCACACCGGCATGATAGGCCGCCACCAGAGGCGTTTGCTCCAGTGGATTGGGGTCGTCTTGGTTGAGAACCAAAGGCGTGCCGTTGGCCGGAGGAGGCGCAAACGTGCTGGGGATAAGCAGCCGCGGCAGCTGCAACGCGCGGAGACGTAGATCGGAGCGCGCAACGAGCCGGAGGCTACAGGCCACTGAGGTTGTATTTGGCTGAACAGTAAAGCTTATCTCCGCATGCCAAAGCCTTCCCACAGAACCGGTAAGGGTAAGGGTTGCGCTCGTTTGGGCATTTTGCACATGGGTGTTCTCCCAATAAAACGCATGCCACCACGGTTCTATCGCATTCTCTGCCGAGCAGACCCTAAGGAGAGGCCACACGATGCCCGCCATCTGCCAATACAAACCGTTGCGCGTAGAAAGCAGCAGAAGTGGTCGCCCGTCCTGCATGCGAACCAGACGTAGCCCTATGCGATTTGCACCTACCCAAGCCCCTTGGGCATCTATGCCCGCAGCCGGTGCCTTTTGCGTGGGTAAGGGGGCACCGAAGTGAGGCGCCTCGCGCAATGGAGGCGGGGCTGCCGAGGCGATCTGGAGCACAGCAGGCACCCCTCCTGCCGGTGTCTGCGCCGATTGGAGGATGGCCGAAGCCAGCATAGGCCCCTCCCCTGTAGGAGCAAGCCGCCACCGATAGACCACGGACTGATGCGGTGCCAACGCAGGAAGAAGGGGGGTGATGTCGCCAGAGGTATAGTCTAGTCCAGACAGAGCAAGGCAACGCAACTGCAGGCTGTTGCCCGGAACCGGACTATCTCCCCGGTTACAGACCACACACATCAATATCACATCTCCCCCATCGGCGGGATTCAGCAAATCCTCTCCAAAATAGAGCAGCTTCACATCGGGCTTTGCGGTTGCAGTGGGGGCTGTTTGCGACGTGGCCGGCCCACTGCAGAATGCCGATACCCCAAGCAACATTCCCCAAAGGGTAAGACATACAATGGCAACCGGTTTACCGAAGAGCTGTGCCCATGAAGTTTGTCTAAGGCACAATACACCCTTTCCACGTTCCCATCGGGGCAGCACCACTACTTCTCTCCTGATAGGCGTCTGAGATTCGCTCTAGCCGGTCGGTTTTTGGGGTCAATCTCCACCGCCTTACGATAGGCGGCCAGCGCCTGATCTTTTTTGCCTAAACGCTCGTAGACCACGCCCAAATTGTTGTAGGCATCGGCAAATTTCGGATTCAGTTGAATCGCGTGCTGAAAAGCGTCCAGCGCCTCCTGCAACTTGTCCTCCTTC
>NZ_DATGLN010000146.1:0-7232 GCF_035294165.1 Chthonomonas sp. | reverse complement strand
TGTGGGAATCGAAACGCTTCTCGGCGATGAGCTGGCCAAAAGCATCGAGTTTCATAAGACCCTAGGCAACAAATTCCTCATTGTGCCCGGCCTTCCCCGTCAATACACCGAGTCCAAAGAGGCCTGGCTTAGAACGGCGGCACTGATGAACGAGATAGCCGATAAGCTCGAACCGGAAGGGATGTTTACCGGCTATCATAACCACCACACGGAGTTTCAGCCTCTGGAGACCGGAGAGCTGCCGTGGGATGTCTTTTTCAGCAACACCTCACCGAAGGTGGTTATGCAGTTTGATGTGGGCAATGCCCGACATGGTGGTGCCGATGCAGCGGTGTTTCTGCGGCGCTATCCGGGACGGGCGCTTACCGTGCACATTAAAGAGTATTCCGCCACCAACGACAAAGCCCTTATCGGGGAAGGGGACATCAACTGGTCGGAAATCTTCCAGCTTTGCGAAACCATCGGGGGAACGCAGTGGTACATTGTGGAGCAGGAGAGCTACGCCTATCCGCCGCTGGAGTGCGTAGACCGCTGCCTCAAAAACCTCCGAGCCATGGGCAAATAGCAACCGTCGCAGCAAACCCCTAATCGCAACATGGCAGGCTCGCTGTGGCAAACGGCGGGCCTGCGAAGCCCAATCGTATGTGGTATCAATCTCTTCGCAACATAAGACGATGGTGGCCGACGGTTTTTATCGTCTGTCTGCTCCTTAGCAGCGCTATGGGCAAGGGGTTTTCGTTACCGCTCGGTGCGTCGTCAGCTATCACTCGACACTCCTCGCTCTACGGACGCGCCATCGAGATCGACCCCGGTTTTCCGTACTTCCAGAACCGTTCGCCCGATTCGATAGCCGAAGAGCTGAAAATTCACGGCTATCGTGTGGTCTACTACGTGCTCACCGCCGATTCGGATGTTCAGCCGGCCCTTATCCAAGCGCTCCATCGTCATGGCATATATGTGTGGTACGCTACCTTTGTGAACGGCGTCTATAGCCGCAAGGATTTACCTGCCGATTGGCCTGCTTGGCAGATGAGAACACGGGGCGACCTCGTAGGCCAGCCGGTAAAGGATGGGTTTACGCGCCTTTGTCTTAACAATCCGCAGTACCGTGCATGGAAAAAGCACCAGATCGTGAAGATGCTAACGTCTTATCCCTTCGACGGGGTAGCCCTCATGGAGCCTTATTGGCCGGAGTATCCCGGCCCTCAAAGCCCGGAGTATGGCTGTTTCTGTACCGCGTGTCGTGCCGCTTTTCAACGGATGTTTCCCGGCTCACCGCTGCCGGATATTCTCCATCCTGAATCGCCAAATAGCCCCGCTCAAAACCCGACACTTTGGCAAAACTGGCTTGCGTTTCGACGTGCCAGCGTCATCGCTTGCCTCAACGATCTCATCAACAGCCCCGATGGCATTCGCGCGAAAGTCCCTTCCAAACCTGTCTGCGTTTGGACGTTGGCTCTGGACGTTCCGAATGCCACCCAACAGCTAGCCGATATCTATGGACTTGATGCGGCGGCCATTGCGGCCCAGGTACGCCCCGACGCAATATGCTTTGAAACCGACTGGCCGGACTGGTCGCGCCCCGATCTGCCACCCGACTATGTGAAACGGTATGCGGGCCTGTTCGACGCTGTTAGGCAAGTAGCGCCCCATATGCCGCTGATCATGCAGGCCGATATCGGCTCTGAACCACAGGATCGGCGCAGCACCGAATGGATACATGCTTTTGAAAGAGCCTGCGCCGATCTTGGCCTACAAGGCACGCTGCTCTACGCCTACTCGCTTGGAGATGCCACCTATCACGAACCGCCTAGAGTTGCGGAAGTACGTGTTCGGCAGCATCAGATTCAGCTTGTGTTCACGAGCTGTGTTGCGGCCTCCTCGGCCGGAGATACGCTCCACTACACCTTCTCGGCAGGTGCGCTCGAAAAGGCCATTGTGGACGGCAATAGGGTGACCCTTATCCCTAAAACACCTCCTGCGAATGGGGCGACATGCACGCTTACTCTACGCTTCATCGCCGGCGACCCCGCCCGCCTCTTCTTTCACGACACGCCTCCTGCCGTTCTTAAAGAGCAGACCCTCTCTTTCGTTTGGCAGGAGGGGCTTGAGGTCAGCTTGTCCATATGAATGCCTACGCAGTGCACCTTCAACTCTGCTGTCCGCTGGATGGCCTCTCGCGTAAGCCTTGTATCTTTCACATTATCCTGTAGGGCTTCCACCAGCATGTAGAATCCCTTCAGGCCGCGCAGCGCTTGCCAGGTGTCTGCATTCGCAAAAAGATCGGAATCATCGGTGCTCTGTTTGTGCTGTGGGTGTTGGACAGGGGCTTGAGTATCTTGCGCCCATACCGTGTACGTCAGGCCAATCATTACAGCCCCAATCAATAAAATAGAACGAAAAAGTGGTTTCATCGGCAGCTCCTTGTTAACGCAACGATAGGGGCGGACCGCTGAAGAAGGTCTCAAAAGAGAACCTGCTTTTCTGAAAGGCATACGGAGGTGATAGAGAGTGGAGGAGGCGCAAAAGTGCGCCTCCCATCCAAAGAACGCGCCTCAGAGTGTGTGCGCTTCATGTTTTTTGAGTTGTCGAATTGTTGTAAGAGGGAACGATGGAGAGAGGGAGTTCACGATGGAAAACGGAGTGTTTTTCAGGAACCGGTTTTCGAGGAGAGCCTAGCTCTCACGATAGATTTTGGGGATCGAGCCTTCTTTTACAACCAGTCGTGCCGGTTTTCCGCGATAGACCCCGCGCAGCTCGCAAGTCCAGATGTCTTCGTTGTTTTCTTTGAACAGGCGCACGTCGTAACCGCCGATGAGGAGAAAATCTTTGATCGGTACCGGCAGGAAGTGATTTCGCACCGGTCGCCCCGACACCTGTAAGGCCCATCGGTCTACGATCTCCCAGCGTTTTTCCATAAGCTTTTTGGGGTTGGATGTTAGGAACAAGTTGAACGTCTCTAATCTACTCTTCTCCTTGCGTGTGTCCATTCATCCTCCTTTTGTATAGTTACCAAACGACGAACCTACCGCTCTGCTGCCGATGGCTAAAGAGGGTTTGCAGCCCATTAAGTAAGCTGCGACCTGCTGCCCGACCGCACTTGCGAAGTGCCCTCGCAATACCCCCTTAATAAAACTACAACCTGCCTCAAAAAAGCGGAAAGTCGAGTGTAGAAAGAGGAATACGCCCAAAATAAAAGGAGGTGAAGGGGAACCCCCTTCACCTCTGATCAAATCAAATAAAGTTCGATTAGAGCTCTATTGTGGTGCGTCTTGAGGAGGCCAACCGGTTGCCGGTGTGGTACGCCACTTCTGGCCATAAGGAATTAGTTTCGCATGTCCATCGAAGAAGAGGGCATTGTAGCCCCGAGGGTGATTATCGTGAGAATTAACACACTGATGGTCACATCCATCCGGTCCGTCCCACCCGAAAATTCCACGTTCGGTGAAGAGAATACGCTCCGCAACGTAATCCGAAAGTTCGTTGGGCGGCATGCCGGAAAGGTTACGCACCTGTCCATCCGGGTACTTTACGCACGGGAAGGGGCCGGTGCCGTTCGGGCACCAGGTATTATATACCCAGTTTGGGAACCAGTGATAGGACTGCAGGCCTAAGCTGATATCCGTCGTGTTCGGTAGATAGTATTTGTCGGATGGGCAGTACCACATCTGGTCGTTCTTGATGTAGGGGCCAAGCTGCACATGCATGAGGGTGCGATAGAACTCGCTTCCGTAGGCACACCCCACATAGTTAGGGCCACCATCGCCGGGGTTGAATCCCTTCCAGGCCATTGGCCCTTGCCCTTGCGCATTGACATAGCAGTCTAACTGAATATGGTATCCAGGCCCTGTGTTGTAGGGATTTACATCGGGGTTTACCTCCCAGTTACGTGGGCCATCGTAGGTGCCCATTGGGAACTGCTCATCATAGTCTTGGGCATACATGTGCACGGCCAGGCCCATCTGTTTCAGATTCGAGAGGCAGGAAATCGTCCGGGCCTGCTCCCGCGCCTGGGCGAAAACCGGGAACAGAATAGCAGCAAGTATCGCGATAATCGCGATAACGACGAGAAGCTCGATAAGCGTAAAGGCTTTTTTCATTGCGATTCGTCTCCTTGTAGAGATTGATTTTTGATAGTTAAACGATCGGTCATAACGACATCTTAAATGAAAGAGTTTTTAGTGAGGGCCTGCAGGCGGTGCGATGTACCCTCCATTAGGCATCCCGCCGTTGGAATTTTGCGGGACTTTGCCATTTGGAGGAGTGATACCTCCCATCCGTCGCTGGAATTCGGCGGCGACATTTGGTGGGATCCCGGGCGGTTTCTCTCCGTAGTGCGTGGGTGGGTTCATTGCCCGCCAAATAGCATAGCCGGCAATGGCCAGCACTACGATGACGATAACAGCCGCCACGATCGGGTTGACATCTTGTTTCATTGTTGTTTCACCTCCTTATCTAATGCGATAACCTTACTCAGGTAAGGTTATCTTTTCACGTGAAAAAGGCCGTCGTCGCAACGACAGGCGACGATTATGAACAGGAACCGGAAGAACGTAGGTTAACGCCTCAACGGTTTGACCTTGCATAAGTGAATAGGCCAGCCAGGTCGCAATTTCGCCCGCCTTACGAAAGTCCGGTAGGGTTGTTGGGAAGGCCGGATGGAAGTTGCGGGCGGGTAAGAGGTTATCAAAACCTGTTACGGCGATCTCTTCTGGCACCTGTACTCCATGCTCTAGCAACAGCTCGATAACGCCCATGGCGGCGATGTCCTCAAGCGCGATAAGTGCGGTTGGTGGATGAGGGAGTGCGAGCAGCCTATCAAGGTACTCTGCATCGAGGTCTGCATGGAAAGAGCCTTTTTTAAGCGTCCACACATACTCATCTCGCAGGGGAATGCGCGCATGGCGCAGGGCATCGCAGTAGCCACGAAACCGCTCTTCTACGGCATAGTGTCGGCAGGCGAAGCCAGCCTCCGAATCGGGGTTCAGTCGCATGATCGCGATGCGCGTATGACCTGCCCGCAGCAACGTCGTGGTGACATCGTAGCCGGCATGGTAGTTGTCGAACACCACGCGCGGCCGCCGGTGTTGAGGGTAGGCGAGATCCACAAGCACGATGGGAAAATCGAGAAATTCGCGACTGAGATAGTCTTCGACGAGTTGTTGGGGCGTGCGGGTTGTTGGTGAGAGCACAATGGCACCGCATCCCGCCTCGATCATTCGGGCCACTTGCTTGCGCTCGAGGTTGTAGTCATGACAGACGCTGGCAACAAGCACATGAAGATCGTAGAGCCGTGCTGCGCTTTCGACGCCCTCATAGATTCGCAGCATCAACTCCGAATCGGTACTGGGGGAGATATAGCCGAGGAAGTGTGGAGGCCGGTTCGAAGATGCTGTAGGGGTACCTTCTGCCACAAAACAGCCTAGCCCGTGCTGGCGTACGATAGCGCCTTGCTGTTCGAGAATTCCTAAGGCGGCAAGAATCGTCGAGCGCGAGGCTCGGTACTGCCGTTCCAGCTCCCGCACGGAGGGCAGGCGATCACCTGAGTTCAGAACACCGCTCTCTATGTAGTCCTTTAGAACGGCCGTTGCGATCTGTTGTGGCAGCGAGCGGCGCATAATCGTCGCTATTTCTCCTTAATTCTCCTACTGTTCGGAACAGTTCACTGTTCCGAACAGTTCATCTCTATTATAACACGGGGCTTTTGAGTTGTCAATCAATGGCGTAATTCTAGATGCCTTCATCCCTTATAACAGAAACAAAAAACGCAAAAATCCGAGCTATCTAGTGCGTTAAGAAACCGATTCTAGACCATAGAGTATCTCTTTTTGCAGTGTGTGTTCAGCATGGCGATGCAAGGGTAAGAATGCCGAGATGAGTGAATAGAGTAAGTTTTGTGGCCGATTGGCAGCCGAGGAACCCTCTTGACAAAAAATGTCATATGGTATACCATAGTATGGTCATAGAAGATGAGCACAGAACCCTTGCACATAGACGTACCCTGCACCCTGACAACGGAGGCGTTTTCGCTATCCTATGCACAGGGCGAAATTCGCAATCTAAAGGCAGCAAATAAAACGCTGGTTCAGCGAATCTATGTCGCTGTACGCGACCGGAACTGGGGCACTGTTCCTGCCGATATCGAACTCGTTACCAAAGAGATTTCCCCGAAGGCCTTCCTTATTGCCGTAAAAGCGACCCATAAACAAAACGATATCCATTTCGTATGGAACGGAACTATCATCGGCCGAGATGATGCGCTCACCTTCGATTTTTTCGGAACAGCCCTCTCGACCTTTTACAAAAACCGAATCGGCTTCTGCCTCCTGATACCTGCCGACATTGCCGGCACGCTATGCCACATTGAACACACCGACGGCACCACGGCCACAACGTCACTGCCCCTGAGCATTATCGCAGAACAACCCGTTCCTCCTTTTGCTAATCTTAAGGCTCTTACCCTCATTCCAAATGAGCACCTCCGCTATCGGATCGAACTCGATGGGGATATTTTTGAGATGGAAGATCAGCGAAACTGGACGGATGCCTCTTATAAAATCTATTCAACACCGTTAGGCCTTCCGTTCCCTGTCCGGGTTACGGAGGGCACTACATTTCGTCAGCGAATTACCGTTCGCATCGAAAAAACGTCGCTTTCCCCCGCTCATTTTACGGTCACGTCGTCTCTCCTGCCCCGCCTTGATTTTGCGCTGAATCGATCTCTGCCCATTCCCCCCGTCGGCTTCGGTGTTCCCTCTACTCCCCCTCGTAATGTGGAGCGGTTAAAGCTCATCGCACCGGCACATCTTCGTTGTGAACTCCATCTCGACACTCCCAACTGGCCCCAAACCCTTGAAGTGGCTGGCCTGTGGGCAAGCGCCCTTGCCAGACCACTAGAACTTGCGCTGCTTTTCTCGGAAAATCAGCGTGCACAGCTCTCTCTACTCAAAAACAGGCTTGAAGCGTCTCCGCTTCCTATTGCGCGTTGGCTTGTACTGCCTGCCACAGAAAGCCCTCAACAAGCTCCACCCTACTCCTTCCTTCTGAATGCGCATAGAGAGCATTTTGCTTCAACGGCTCCTGTAGGAACCGGCACCAATAGCGATTTCTTGTTCATCAATCGCTTTCGGCCACCTATGGATCGGGCAGATTTCTTGGCGTTTTCAATCAATCCACAAGTCCATGCTTTTGATGACCTCTCTCTTATAGAGAACTTAACCCCTCAACGAAGT
>NZ_DATGLN010000145.1:0-45736 GCF_035294165.1 Chthonomonas sp. | reverse complement strand
CTGCACCCCTAGTGGGGTAGGGAAGCACTACTTCTAACCCGAAAAGGGGAAGAAGACACGTTGGCCGGTTTCTGCCGCTTTGTAGGCGGCGAGGCACATTTCCACCGAGAGGCGCCCTTCTTGAGCGGTGCACAACGGTTTGCCGCTTTTGAAGGCGTCAATAAAGGGGCGGGCTACACCGGCGATCCGCTCTCCGTGAGAGGCCGGAATGGGAAGGCCGAGGTCTTGCCAGCCCAACTCGGCCTTGTCGCGCTGATAGAGTTTTACTCCGATGGGATGTGGAGGCTTGATCATGGCCGAAGGAGCATCGCCATGATTCTGAATAATGACGCCTCTGTCACCATATATCTCGGTAGTGTTCTCTCCGGCCAGGGTAACACTGGAGTTATAGACTTCGGCGAACAGGCCATCCTCATAACGGTAGATGGCCACCCCGGTATCATCGGGCGCGACATGGGTTAACACGTTATCAATTTCTGCAATGACCGAAACTGGAGGTTTGCCGAGCATCCAGATGAGCCAGTCAAGGGCATGGGTGGCGTCGTCAAAAAACATGCCAAAGTTGGTTTCGCGCAGAATATGCCATCGGGTGGGGCCTTCCACGAAGTTTTTGTCAAAGAGCACCGGTATACAGTGGCGGCGTCGAATAGTTCCAACACGACCCACGGCACCCTCCTCGACCAACTGCTTCATACGGATGTTTTGGGGGTCGCATCGCATTTGAAAGGCCATACTGAACCAACATCCAGACCGTTCAACCGCAGCGATAATTCGATCGCAATCTGCCAAAGTGATGGCCATTGGTTTCTGTAGGAAAACAGCTTTCCCCGCTTCGAGGGCTGCGACGGCCAGATCGGCATGGCGGTTGGTTTCTGAGGCGATGATCACACAGTCAATATCGTTGCGATTGAGCACATCTTCTAGATGCGGCGAGTAGGGGATACCAAAGTGGGCTGCTTGGCGCTCCCCCCGCGACACATCGCTATCCCAGCAGGCGACAAGCTGGGCATCATCAAACTGACGGATGCGCTCGGCATAGGCGTTCACATGTCCGTGTGCGAAAGAGAGAATGCCGATGCCTATGCGGGCTTGGTTTACCATGGCGCGTAGGTCTCCTTATTTTATTGAGGGCGTAATGCTTTGATGGGCTTTCGTTCGCCAAACAGGGCATCATTTCCTCTCGGTGGCATCGAGTTGGGCGTCCTCTGGCTGCACGGAGCTGGCAGTAAAGCATGGATAGAGCGTTCCATCCTCAAGCTGCAGTAAGAGGGCACCATTTGAGGCGACCTCTACGGCGACGCCTCTTATGTGCCGTCCCTCGATAGAGACCGTGTAGGCCGTGCCTTTTGTTCGGTCGTAGTATTGCCATCGGCGCATGACGCTCTCCTGTCCTCCGATGGCATAGCGTTCTGCCCACAGCTTAAGCGAGGTTGCTATCTGTGCCCCTAACCAAGAGGGGGTTATGCCTTGGATGCCTTCGCGGAGAAAGGAGGTGGCGCGTAGAGCAAGCTCCGGGGGAAACTCCCTAATTTGCAGGTTTATGCCCACACCGATAAGAGGGATGTGTTCTCCTGTCGGCAGTTGCGCCAATTCTATCAAGATGCCCCCGGTTTTTCTGTGGTTAAGGAGGAGATCGTTGGGCCATTTGAGACCGACATCAGGCTTAGGTGGGGTCGGTCGGTCGGACCTCGGGAAGCCCAGTGCCTTGAGGAGGGCACGATGGATCGACTCGGCGACGGCCACACCGGCCAATAAGGAGAGCATGGCAACGGTTTGTAGAGACCCGTCAGGAGGATGAGAGGGCATTGTGAACTTATGGGGATAGAAGAAGGTGGCACAGAGGCTTTCACCGGCGCGAGCGAACCAGGTGCGGCCACGTTGGCCGCGCCCTTGGGTCTGTTCGTCAGCGAGAACGCCATCCCAGCGCTGTAAGGCCAGTGGATCGGAATAAAGTAGATCGCGTGCCACGTCCATCGTGGAGGGAACGCTTGAAAGATGGTAGAGTGCCATAATTATAGCTCGATGCGGAAACCCCCTGCTTCATGAGGCGGGGCTGAAAACGCTGTGCCCTAAGTCCACAGCGGAAAGGGTGACCAACCGCGTAGACTAGTATACTCCATTAACGACACCGTTCCCAGTCGGGAGGAGTGTGGGGGCATGAAGCGGCGGGGAGGCTTTGCGGTTGGGTGGGGCGGAGAGCCGATTACCGTTGCTTTTCTGCCGGGGAGTGTCAGCGACTCGTCATAACGAAGTCCATGCCGATGTCGAGGGCGGGTGCGGAGTGGGTAAGAGCACCGATAGATATGATGTCCACCCCTGTAGCGGCCACCTCGGCGATCGTCTCTAAGGTAATTCCACCGCTGGCCTCGATCATGGCTTGACCGTTAACTAATGCAACCGCTGCGCGCAACTGCTCCGGGGACATGTTGTCGAGAAGAATGACATCGGCACCGGCATTGAGCGCTTCTTGAACTTGATCAAGTGTGTCGCACTCTACGGTGACGCTCATAACATGAGGTGCACCAGCAAGAGCGGCACGCACCGCTTCTGTGATAGAACCACAAGCGGCGATATGGTTATCTTTAATTAAAACGGCATCATAGAGGCCAAAGCGATGGTTATGGCCACCTCCGACTCGCACTGCGTACTTTTCCAAGAGGCGAAGCCCAGGCGTTGTCTTGCGCGTGTCTACAATTCGTAGGCCCTCTCGGCGGGCAGCTGCCACGAACCTTGCGGTAAGCGTGGCGATGCCACTAAGACGTTGCAGGAAATTAAGCGCCACTCGCTCGCCGGTGAGGAGGCTTTGGGCACTACCGAAGAGAGTGGCAAGCGGCGTATTCGCCTCCACCGAGTCGCCGTCCTGCACGATCAACTCCACCTGAACGCTGGGGTCGAGTTGACGATAGACTTCTTGGACAACCGGTAGGCCGGCGATGACACCCGCAACGCGTGTGGTGATATTGGCCTTTGCGCGGGCAGTTGAGGGGATTACGAGTTGCGTGGTGATGTCTCCCGTGCCGATATCTTCCCTAAGAGCCTGTTGCACGATGGAGGCCAAACCGGGGAAATCTCTGGAGAGGGAGTAGGGGCTGGTCTCTTTAGATTTATTAGAGAAGACGTTCATAAAGATTGCGGCAGGAGACCCCCGCATTTAGACGGGAGACGAATGCCACCCTCCTTTCTTGGCAAAGTTTGCTATACTATACCCACGAAAGCTGCATCCCCAAGACGGCTGATACCTACAAAGTTTCAGACTTCGGTCCACAATGACGACGCCTGCCTCCTGTCTGGATGACCCACAAAACCATAGTCTCGGTACGGGGGAACAGCTAGCCGATTCTTTCTGCTTTTAATCGTCCTACGATCACCTCACATGGGGCCCGGTGCAGGAGTGTGTCCACGAGGCGGTAGAATATCTCTTCATTTCCCGTGTCGAGGCTTTGCTGGCTGGTGGCGAACACAACACGTTCTACCTCATACTGTCGGATCATGGCAAGGGCGCCATCAATGAGATCGCGAACACGCTCGATATGGGGGGTAGCCGTAACACCGGCATTTTTCGCAAAGCTCATGGCAACTTCTAGGGCGTGCTGTGCTTCATCCTCCTGTTCGCCGAGGGGGGTATTGAGAGGCAGGTCTCGGGGCACTTCTAGCAGGAAGACAAATGCGACCTCTGAACGTCGGGCGCGTGCCATTTGGGTGGCGAGCCACGCGCCTGGGGTTAGGTCTATTCCCGGTACAAGCAGTACAAGCAGCGATCTGCCTTTAGGGGATAGGGCTGTTGGGGAGACGTTATGAGGCAATCTATGCAAGGAGGCGCGTGCCTCTTCAACCGAGTTCGCGATAGGGAGTTGGGAGCGGATGCCGGGCACGCTTTTGATAACGTTAAGAACATGTTCCGGTAGGTTCGCCACAATAATGCGTTTGCCGGCGGCCTCGATGTCGCGCATGGCTTCTAGAAAGGTTTTGGCGCCCTCCTCGGAAATATCTTGAAGATTAGCGCAATCTATGATAATGCCTTCAGGGTGATCGTGAAGCAGCATGCCGGCCACGGCGCGAATGGTCGGCCACTGATTTTGGCGCAGCGAGCCGGACAGGCGCACGACATCGTCCTGGGTTTCGATAATCATTTCACGCCCCCTGTCTGTTTTTGAGGGAGCGATGTGGGGCTAGTCAGCATTGTTGCCGATGTTCCTGTTTCGCATGGATGAAGGAAGTAGCGGACATTGGTCACCACAACGTCCTCTCTACCGAGCAGAGCCAGTTTAAGGCGAGTTGCCGACTGACCATGTAAAAACGCATGCCACCATTTAGGTGGAACGAACTCTGGGATAACGACGGTGATGGTGGCGTTGGGGCGTTCAAGGTGAATGGCATCGAGATAGCGCATAATCGGCTCAATGAGGGTGCGGTAGGGCGAGTTGAGGATCACAAGCGGCACATCATGTACCCACTGCTCCCAGCGTTGGATGAGCCGCGGCGTCTCTTCCGGGTCTATACAGACATGGACGGCACGGCAGTCGCTAGATATCGAGCGAGCATATTCCAGGGCTTGCATAACGCCACGATGCAGGGTGGGGACGAGGACGAGGACGATGTTTCTTTGAGGTTCTTTAGGAGGGCAGTAGTTATCGAGGGTTAACAGCTTGGCGACATCTTCGTAGTGGGCATGGATTCTTTTGAAAAGATAGACCATGATGGGCACAAGAATTACAACGATCCAGGCACCCTCACGCGATTTTTCGATGATGAGGTCAATAAAGACCAATCCGGTGGCGATGGCGCCCAGGCCGTTGAAGAACGCCTTCACTTGCCAACCTCGAACGACTTTGCGAAGATTGTACCAGTGTACGACCATACCGGCTTGAGAGAGGGTGAAGGCGGTGAAGACGCCGATGGCGTAGAGGGGAATGAGGGCGTCTACGTTGCCTTTTTTCCAGATGATGAGCAGAGCGGCAAAGAGGCCTAGAAGCAGAATGCCATTGGTGAAGACCAGCTTATCGCCGAGATTGGCCATCTGTTTGGGCATATAGCGGTCGCGGGCGAGGATGGAGGAGAGCCGCGGAAAATCGGCATAGCTTGTGTTGGCTGCCAGCACTAAGATGGCCGCGGTAAAGAACTGTGCAGCCCAGTAGAGGAACTGCCATCGTCCTGTTTTGCCAAAGACGGTGCCGGATATCTGGTCTATTACGGCGGGAGCGGTCTGTCCGGCATGTTCCCAGTAAACCACGTGAAAATTCACGGCCAGGTAAGAGATCCCGAGCAGAATGCTGCCGAGAATGATGCCCATATAGACCAGCGTCCATGCCGCGTTATGCGATTTTGGTTCTCGGAAGGCCGGGATGCCATTGCTGACGGCCTCGGTTCCGGTCATGGCGGAACATCCGTTTGCGAAGGCGCTGAGCAGAAGGAAAAGTCCTACGGTACCCACGGTGTTCGCCCCGGGCGATTGTGCGGTAGAGCCATCCCACCAACGCTGGTTGGCATACTGCGGGTGCACATGCCAACCGAGAAAGGCATGCCCAAACGCTCCCAGAAAGATCATGAGATAGCACATGATCACGAAGCCGTAGGTGAAGATGGCGAACATCGAACCGGATTCTTTGAGGCCACGGAGATTGGCCAAGGTGAGCAGGCCAATAAAAAGGAGGCACCAAAGAACGAGATGATCGAAGTGAAGCCATTGCAGCCAGGGAGGAAGCGGCAGGCTTTCGAGGTTTTGAACGCCCGATGCAATGGATACGGCCACGGTAAGCACATAGTCTATGAGAAGGGCGGAGGCCGCGATGAGGCCGGGCAGATCGGGCATAAAGCGGGGTTTTAGGTTATCTTTGGCGACGATGTAAGAGCCGCCGCCGTTGGGATAGCCGTGGATGGTTTGCCAATAGGAGGCGACGACGATCGCCAAGAGAACGACGATGAGAGTGGTGATCAGCATAGTGTAGTGCGAGTAGAGCGGTTGGGCGCTGCTGATCCAAAGTCCGGCGCCACCGAGCACAAGAAGAATCTCTTGGGTTGCATAGGCCACCGAGGAGATTGCATCGGAGGAGAACACCGGAAGGGCTAAAAATTTCGGTAGCAGGGTGTGCTCCATTTGGGAGGAGGAGAGCGGACGCCCAAGAAGGACGCGTATAAACCGTTTGAGGAGCGACGGCTGTGGAGGAGGCACCGGCTCCAACGGTGGGGTTGGCTCTTTTGAACTTATTTGTGGGTTTGGCATGAATGTCCTCACCGCATGACTAGATGGGTTATCTCTCTTTGAAGCATATTAGCACGAAATATGCTCATTTCGTCCAAACATCAGAATATACCCTATAATGGAGCGAATGAGACGTTTTGTGCAAAAACAAAGCTGTGGTTACATTTAGTGCATGTGGTCGCATTCATGATGATCAGGTTCGTGATGATCATGGGCATTCTCATTTGGCAGCGGTTCGAGGCGGCAGTAGGGTTCGGCGGGCTGGCCGCATCCACCGCATTCCGTCTCGATAGTTGCATGGCCTACCGAATAGCGCGTAGCCAGCATCTGTTTGGTCTCGCGAACGACATCGGGAGCCTGATCGATCTTCTCCTTATCCACAATGAGGTGGCAAGAGAGGGCTGTCATCCCGTCGCCGATAGTCCAAACATGCAGATCGTGCACATCGCTGACGCCGGGCACGGCAAGCATGTGCCGAGTCATCTCTTCCACGTTCAGCCCACGAGGAGTGCCTTCAAGCAGCACATTAAGGCTATCACGGATGATGCCCCATGAAGACCAGGCGATAAGCCCTGAGATGCCGATGGAGACCAGGGGGTCAATGAGAGTCCACTTGGTTACGGCGATCAGAACGCCGGCCAGGATCACCCCGATGGAGGCCACAGCGTCCCCCACCATATGCAGGAAAGCGCTACGAACATTGAGGCTATGTTGCGAGGCGCGATGCAGGCCGACGGCAATGACGGTGTTCACCAATAGGGCAATGGCCGCCACGATGATAACGGGCACTCCGGCTACCGGCTCCGGATGAAGTAGGCGTAGAAAAGCCTCCTTGAGCAGCCAGATGGCGAGCACGCACAGCGTAACGGAGTTAATGAAGGCCGCTAGGATACCCACACGATGATAGCCGTAGGTTCGCATGGCATTGGCAGGACGGCGTGCCACGCGAAGCCCATACCAGGATAGGGCCAGCGCCATGGCGTCGGTGAAGTTGTGACCGGCATCGGAGATCAAAACCAAACTGTTAGCCCACAAACCGACACCGATTTCGATGGCGACGAAAAGAATCGTTCCTAGGAGAGAAAAGGCAAGCCGCCTCTCTCCAATGCCTGCAGCATGATGATGGGCGCAGCCGCCATTTCCATGTGTCATCTTCTCACCGTTCCTATGATCATCGTTCTCCTTATTTATTTCAGAAAGTTGACCGTGATTCCTAATAGGATGAGCACGCATCCGATGAGGAGACCTTCGTAGTGTTCAAGCGGTTCTAGATTAAGACGTTTCATTCCTTGCAGGGTAAGCCAAATAAGGGTGAGCATTACTCCCACGGTGATTCCTACGAAAAGCAGGCTCATGAGGCTCAAAACGGCTATGGAGTAGTTGGCACCGACCACGTAGAGCGGGAGAAGATCGAGGCATGGGGAGAGCACCATGCCCATAAAGAGCGTCGCGATGATGGCACTATCTCCTGAAGAAGTCGTCGGCACCGTTTCATGATGATGACCTTTATGAGATACAAGTGTTTGGAGCGCAAAGACGACTCCTAAGCCGATGGTGACGATGGAGATGGCCGTTTTCTCCAACTGGGGTGGCAGATGGAGGTGAGCCCATACCTGTTTGCCGGAGAGCGCGAGCAGGAAGCCGAGGATGACGGTTGCAAAGAGATGTGCAAACCCTGTTGCTGCAGCAACACCAAGCGTGCGGCGCCCTGACCAACGTCGCAGGCGCCCCACGGCTACGAATGTAAGCCAATGGGAGGGCAGAAACCCATGCAAAACCGCCAGCACACAAGCCCCTAGAAGGAGCGCTTGTGCTGACGGATAGGCAAAATTAGAAATAGGCATAAACTCTCTTGCTCACAGTAAAAGGCCGGTACGCCGGTGCAGCAAGAGTCCTCCTCAACTTACTGCTGTCCCTCCTTTTAGTTTACCCTGTTTTGAGCGATAGTTGTTTTGTGTCTTCTTTCTACGATCATCGGTTAGGTTGGTTTGGTTTCTGGTCGGGCTTAATGGCGGGTTGAGCGGGTGGAGAGGCCGGCCTTATGGAGGGAGAGGCGGGCTGCTGAGAGGAAGGAAGGGAGGTGGAGGCAGCCGTCTCGTCGGATTTATGGTTTCCGCCGAAATTGCTGTTGGCGATGACCTGGGCGGCCATAAGCGTTTGCACCACGCGCATCACGTCGTCGGAGGCGGTAGTGGCTGCCGTATGGCCGTCGTTGCCGGCAGTTCCGAAGTTGATGAACTGCCCGTTGGCCAGAGCTGCCGATATCTGGCGTGTTAGTTCAGGGGCCAGTTCAAGCCTTCGCAGCTCGAGGTAGGCCGGGCCGGCTTCGGCGAGGGCTTTCGCCTTCATTTGGATGGATTCGGCTTCTGCGGCTGCGATGGCACGAATGCGGGCGGCTTGGGCACGTCCCTCTGCCTCTTGTTTAATGACGGTCTGCTCGGCGTCGGCGCGAGCTTGGGTGATCTGGGTGGCGGCAAGTTCGGCTTCGCGCTGGGTGCGCACGGCCTGCATGCGCTCGGCCTCGGCGCGGGCTACGGCGGCGCCGTTGGCGGCGATCTGCATATTCAGCTCACGCTCCTGATCGTTGATCTTCTGCTGCGCAACGAGTTGGGCGATGCGGGCACGTTGTTCCTCCTGAGCTTGCACCACGTCGGCGCTCGCTTTGGCGCGTGCTGCCGATTCGCGTCGCCGCGCTTCGGCCACGTCGCTCAGCACGGCCTTGATGTTAAGGCTGTTGAAGGTAAGCCCAAGGTCTTGAAGTTCACGAGAGCAGGCTTCTTTAATAATCACGGCCAGTGCGTCGTCCTCTCCGCGTGCCAATACATCGCTAACGCCCGCGGGCACGAGTGAGGTGGTTGCCGCAGGGGAAGGGGCAGTTCGGGCGTTAAAGAGCTGGTCGAGGGTGAGGAGGTTTATGGCGCGTCGTCCTGCAGAGGAGAGCACGTCGGTGAGGGTAGAGAGCTGGTCTGCCTGCGGTTTCGAGAAGAACTTGTTTGCCGCCGTGATCACCATCGAATCGCTCTCACCGACGCTAACGATGGCGGAGGCTTTCACATTCACCTTCACGGGGGCAGGTCTGCCGTTGGCATCCACATCGGCGGTTTGGTCGGTGATGTCAATATCCACATTAATGGCTTGGGCCGGGATCACTTGGGTGGCCGTGAGGAGGGGGATGACCCAGGCCTTGCAAGGGCCGCGATGAACGCGTGGGGGCCCTCCGCCGGGTCGGCTCACCAGCAGTATCTGGCCGGCATCTACCGTGCGGTAGAAGGCGTTCACGATGATGGGGACGAGAATGATCACCGCTAAAAGAACAGCACAGGCGATGACGATCCACATAGTCGAGTTATCCATGTTCCTATCTCCTTATTTCAATCGGTGACGCAGACATTTCAATGCGACAACGAAACGATGAGGCGCTCTTTTTTCTCATCTACCGACTCCACGCGCAGTCGGTCTCCGACATGCACGGGCATATGGCACTGTTCCGGGGTGAGATAGGCCATCATCTGCACGGCGCGGCCATCGTGTTCTACCTGAACGATGCCTCGGCCGTTTTGAAAATTGGAGACGGCCACCGCTTCGGTAAGCACCAGAGTGGTTAAAGGAGAGGCCGGCGTGGCGCCAAAGCTGGTGAGCCAGTTCCAGTAGGGCCGAAGGACAAACCGTTCAAAGGCAATAGCGGGTAGAATGGCGCTCCACGCGGCCAGCATTTCCGAGAAGTGTAGACCTGCCATGAAGAGCACCCCAAAAGCACCATAGGCCGCCAGAAAGGAAAAGATAGCTCTAGGCGATGGAACAAGGCGCAGCAAGTTAGGCTTTCCCATCTTTGCCGAGATTTTGGCAACGGAGGGCGCGTGGAGATGAACCCCGTGGTGGGCACCAACCGACGCATGGTGTACGTGTACCGCATGGGAGAGCTGACCACCATGGTGAAGAAACCCCGGAAGCGCCATGAGCACAAGCCCGATCAAGCCCGTAAACATGAGCACAATGAAAGTAAACATGGGCCTTTCCTCGCTGCAAAGAGCGCTCGCACCGATTTTTGTCCGTCACTTAGAATATCGAAAAAACGCGATTTTGGTTTCAAAAGCTGAAGTGTGTCGGCTGCTCTTTGCAAGATGCTATTTCGTCATCGGTGCGGCCAGATTCCTTCTTTTAGGTGTGTTATTGGTTTTTAGGACGATAGGCTTTGCCGGTGTATCCGCTCATTTAGGGTGCATTGATGGACAGTTGCCCGTTCTCTTGTGCACGGAGGTAGTTTGTTGGATTGGAGAAGTTTCTTAAAAATGTGGGATGCTCCAAGAAGCCCAAGCAGGAACTCCTCCTGCAGAGGACGAAACATACAAAAAACCAAAATCTGTAGAAGGGAACTTCAACGATGCGCGTTAACACTGAGAACCTGGCGCTGCTCTCTTCTCAATTCCGGGGCTATCTCGAAGGGGAGCGGGTAGACCACTTTTTCGAGACTTACGGTATCAACTTCTCCGCCGGCCATTGGTGCGCCGGTGGGTTCAGCGATCGGTTCTGCCGCTCCTATGCCGAAGTCCCCCTAGATGAGAGTGCGGTGGGGCAGATAGCCCGTGTGGCGGAGGCCGGCATTAAGGGGATCGAGCTGAACAATGAGATGTTTCTAGATGAGCACCTTCAGATTGACGATAACGCTATTCATACCGTGAAACAGGCTCTGCAAGCGCATAACCTAATTGCAACCAACATGAACACGAACATCTGGACAAGAGCGCGCTTTCGGATGGGCAGCATCACAAATCCCGACCCAGGACGTCGTCGTGAGGCGCTGGACTACTGCTTGCAGACGGTGGAGATCGCCAAACGTGTGGGCACACGCAGCGTGCAGCTGTGGCCCGGTTCGGATGGGTGGGACTACCATTTTGAGGTGAACTACGGCAAGCAGCTCGATTGGTTTATCGAAGGGTGTGTGGAGATCGCCAGAAAAGCCAATGGTTACGGCCTACTGTTCGGCACCGAGGCCAAGCAGAAAGAGCCACGCGAAGGCAATATGATCCTCAATACCACTGCGAAGGCTGCGCTTGTTGCCAAGACGGTGAACGAGGCTTTGGGGACAACCGCTATGGGTGTGGTGATAGACTACGGTCATGAGCAGATGGTGGGCAACCAGCCTGCCGATAGTCTCTATCTGCTGAAGCGAATGGGAGTGCCCATCGCCAACTTCCATATCAATGCCGCAAAATACAACTCGAACGACGAGGACCGTGTAACGGGCACCGACGACATCTGGCGTCTCGCCGAGTTCTGCTATGCTGCAGTAGATACGGGCTACGATGGTTGGTTTGGTGAGGACCAATTTACCTACCGCATGGACCCCGTTCGTGCGATGCGGCTTTCCAAAGAGCTGTTTGCGAACGCGATGAAGAAAGCGCTTGCCATCTATTCCGTACGTGATAGGTTACAGCAGGCGCAGGAGTCGGGCGAGGTGGCCAATGTGATTGATGTGGTGAAGCGCATTCTTACCTGCGAATAGTTCAAGTGGTTATGTATCGAGCAGCGATTCAAAGGCGTCGTCTTTTAGAGAGAGGAGGAAGGGGACTAATTTGGTTCTTCCTCCTCCTTTGTTTGATGAGTTGTGGCGTCCCTAAATCTTCGCCAAGAGAGAGAGCACTCGACGCTTTGAGCTTCCGCGACATCGCACCTCGCTGGTCGCACGATGGGCGATATATCGCCTTTTTGCGCGCTCTATCTGATGGGCGCTACCAGTTGTGCGTGGTTGACGCGAAACTACGGCATGTGGTTCCATTGTTGCAACCGGAGATTATCAATCCCGATAGACCGTTTGACGCAAGTAGGGAAAGCTACAGTAGCCCCGATAGGCTCTCCTGGTCGCCTAACGATCGTCAGCTCGCCATAGAGCGCACGGAGTGGTTCCGGTTTGAGGATGGCGAGCGAATGCCCGGCACAGGCTTATGGTTGCTGGATATCGCGAGCGGTGCCCTCGCTCCTCTTGCTTTGCATAAAACGCCTTACCACTCTCTTTTCTACTTCTACCACACCCCCGTATGGTCGCCTGATGGCCGTTATGTGGCTTTTGTCGGTGAGGGGGTCAACGGGCAGAAAGCTATTTTTGTGCATCCGCTCCACGCCCATCAACTGCCGCAGGAGATACCGCCGCGTTTCGATGCCTATACCCAAAGCGATTGGCCTGTCTGGCGTCCAACGTTGCCCTCCCGTGCCGACCCCCAACCCGTTTTGGCGTTTCGCCAGGGCATCGTTCATGCACTCGCCGCGCCTAACACCGAGACGATTCGCCGACTGCAACCCGGAAGTGCCCGGCCGGGTGCAGCTGCGGAGATCGTGAGGGTGCGCGCAGGAGACTATCTCGCGACTCTGCCAACAAAGCCACGTTTTTCCAATATCGCTCTACGGATCAGCGACATCGTATGGAGACCCGACGGGCGCGCTCTGGCCTTCGTGCTTACACCGGACGCCCTCAATTTCCATCGGTATGAGATATGGATGGTGGATGCACGGGGTCGCCATCTACGGCGCATTAGCCCACGAGATGGAAAGGGTTATTTTGCCCCTGAATGGATCGGGAAAGACAAGGTGGGTGCGCTTTCACCGCACGGCTCTCGCTTTGATGTGGTGGTATTCGATCTCAGCACAGGGCACCACTGGGTTGTAGGGACAATAGACAGCGCCGACATAGATTGGTCGCCCGATCGGGCCTATATTGTCTATGCCACCGCACGAAACCGTCCGCTAGCGGAGGGAAGAACGACTTTGAAACTGCTAGAAACCGGGCTTTATGCAACGACAGAGGTCGCTTCGGCACGGGTTCCGTTGGGGCTTCCGTTCAAAAAGGAGTAGGACTATGCGAATCCGTTGGTTTATGCTACGAGTTTTTCTTTGTTACGTACTCGTAGAAAGTGCTGGGGCTTATGCGGCAGCGCTCCCTTCCGCCGGAGTGACGATTAGCTATCGCCTAAAGCCGATTTTAGGCAGCAATCCTTATTTAGAGATCACCCTGCGGGTGCCTAAAGTGCAAAACCCCTGTTTCCAAATGCCTGTGTGGTGTCCAGGAGACTATCATGTACAGAATTTTGCCCAATACGTTTCCCATCTGCAGGCAGAAGACGGGTATGGCAGAGCATTGGCTATAAAACGGCTCGATGAAAACACCTGGCAAGTGCAGACGAATGTTGCGGAAGATATCGTTATCTCCTATAGAATCCCCCAGGAGCCGCCAGGCATTTTTTGTGAGAACGTGCAGATAAGGCCCGACCAGGTTTTTGTGAGCGGGACGGCCGCTTTCCTCTACGTGGTGGGAGAGAAAGAGTGCCCTACTCGGCTCGAGGTGAATGCGCCCAAAGGCTGGCAGGTGATCGTGCCGCTTACATCCGAGCAGACGGCTGAAGGCGTTGTCTATAGTGCGGAGGACTACGATGCGCTCACCGACGCGCCGATTCTCATCGCTGCGCCGGCCGACCTGCTGATACAGCAGTTCGTGGTAGACGGCATTGTCCACCGTGTGATCTTTTTCGATCATCTGCAGGAGGTAACGGAGCCTCAGACCCTCACAAAGATTTTGCAGCGCATTGTGCAAGCGGAAGGAGCCATGATGGGGGGCCTCCCTTATTCACAATACATTTTCTACTTTGATGTAGATGGCCATGGAGGGGGTTTAGAGCATCGAAACTCTGCGCGTTTAGTCTATCTGCCGGAGGAGACCCTAACCGATTTCGCCGCTTTTGCCGCCCACGAGTTCTTCCATTTGTGGAATGTTAAGCGGATTCGTCCGAGGGTGTTGGGGCCGTTCGACTACATACATCCACCTCATACGCGTAGCCTTTGGTTTGTGGAGGGCGTTACGGACTATTTCGCCTGGCTATCCATTTTACGCGCAGGTCTCATTACACCGCAACAGTTTTTAGCCCACTGGCGGCGGGCTATTCAGAGCTATATGGCCAATCCGGCACGGCTGCAGGTAAGCGCAGAGCAGGCGAGTTGGCGTGTATGGGATGCCGGCAACAGTGAAGGCTACGGCGGGCTATCCTATTATGATAAGGGCGCATTGATAGGACTTTGTCTCGATCTTGAGTTGCGTTATATGACGCACAACACTCGGAGCCTGGCCGATGTGATGCGGCTTCTTTTACGTCGCTATTCCCCTCCACATGCCGGCTATACGGCAGAGGACCTGCGAAACGCGATGAATGAGGTAGCTGAGAGCGATTTATCTCACTTTTACGATAGGTTGACACAAACAACGGAAGAGATGCCCTTTGGAACGTGCCTTGCTCATGCAGGACTAGATGCGGATTGTGAACCGATTCCGGATGCTGCTGAGGAGGCTATCGCACTTCGAGACAGGTGGCTAAAGGGACGTTAAAGGCTCTACACGGTTTCGTATGTTTGATCTCTTCTCTTTTCCTCATGATCTTGTCTCTGCAGGCATCGGCAGGATACAAGGAGAGGTTTGAAGAAACTTCTTTAAAAAAGCATAGAGGAGCCTCGAAGTTTGAAACGATATGGGATTGTTTGCCTTGGAACGCTGCTTCTGTTCGGTATTTTGGGCAGGGGAGCAAAAGCCAGCTTTCCGCCGAAGCCTTTAGCGCACCGTGTGTTTCCCGCCAGCCGTTTTTCAATAGACCGAATTTTAGCCAGGCCTTACGATAGCACGGTTCCCTTCGGGGCCTCTGGGGATCGTGTTTGGGCTACAAGCCCGCAAGGATGGGCGTTTCGTGATGGGGTGCAGCTGCTCTACATCACAAATCTCGATGCTTTTGACCTTGATATTGCCGCCGACGGTCAATCATACATCGTGCAAAAAGCGACGTATGCGCCAAGCCATGTGCATATGGTGGGGGCACCCGGTACGCTGCTAAAAGCGACAGCCTCTTTTACCTATGTTATAGACAACGCTCAGAACCCATTAACTCCGCCCTTCGTGCCTGAAAAGCGATGGACTTGCTGGTCAAGCGGACACCGAGTAGATACTTACACGGTCGCTTTGGGTGGCTCACGAAAGCTTACGGGTTTAGACCTCTATTTTTATAACGACATCCCACGGGGTGGGGGATGTGCGCCACCGGCCCAGATGGAGGTTTTATTCTATCGGCATGGGCGATGGGTGCCTTGGGGACAACTATTAAACGACCTGAAGCCGGATAAAAATACCCTGCATTTCGATCCACCCCAGCTGGCTGAAAGAGTGCAACTGGTCTTTCATCACCGTGGGACAAATCTATATACCGGGCTGTATGGTTTTGACCCACACTATGCCCCTGAAACAAGGCGGCATGAGTTTCGCTCTCCACTGCATATCGAGGGAGATAAGTGGATCACTCAGAATGATGTGTTGGTTGCCGAAATTCGGGTGACAAACCCATCAACGACGGCGCATCCTTTTTCCATCGTGATGTCATCCGATTTAAAATCGGGCACCGATCGCTTTGTGGAGATGCGAAAGATTGATGGCTATCCGGTATGGTTAGAGGCGGTTGGATTCGATGGGAAGAGCGAGGGAGTTCATTTTACAGAGAAAATCCCCGCCAAAAAATCGCGCCGTTTTCTGTTCGCCTGTGCGCTTGCGACCTCACTCTCTGGGGCGCACGAGAAGCTAGAGGCTGAATTACGCTCCCTCCATCCTTTAGAGCAGCAAGTGATGGTCTATCAGGGGTGGTTCGATAAGAACATCGCCTACTTCGCTTGCAGCGACCCACTCGTAACGAAAATGTATTACCATCGTTGGTATTTGCTGAAAAAGAACGGCATGAACCCACGCATGGGGCACCTTATGTATCGCGCCTTCTCGGAGGGGCGTTGGACTTCTGACTGGTATGCCAACGTGATCTCTTACGGGGCCGGGCATCAGATGTATGAGGCGCGGTGGTTGCGCGACCCCTCTTACTGCTGGGGGCATCTGTTGACCTTTGTAAGCAATCCTCGGCCTGATGGCATCTATCCGAGCCACGTAACCTTACAAGGGCAGCAAGGTGGGCAGTACACGGACTGGATCACCTCTTGTGCTTGGGGGTTGAATGAGGTGCATCCGAACAAGGCTCTCTTAAAGCGGATCGCCCCTGCGCTGGAGCGCAATGTGCAGGGATGGCAGAAGGTTTACGGTTGGGATGGCAGTCCGCTCTTGGTGGTAGATAGTCATTGGTGGACGGGTATGGAGTGGCAGCCGGCCTTCTTTTCGTTTGCCCATTATGAGACCGGAGGCGGAGCGGGCACCGATCCAAAATACATGACTCCGCTACGTCGGGTAGACCTTACCGCCTACAACTACGGCAATGCGGTGGCGGTGGCCAAAATAGAGCGATTATTGGGGCGCAACGCCCTGGCCGAGAAGATGGAACGATTGGCGAAAGCCATTCGTGAAGCCGTTATCGCGAAGATGTGGGATGCAAAAGACCATTGGTTTGTAGACCTACGGGCGTCTGATGATGCACCTTCGTCGGCTTTGGAGGTGATCGGTCTCTATCCGTTCGCGTTTGATCTGCCTCCAGCGGGTAGGGGCTACGAAACGGTTTGGGAAACGGCGCTGAACCCCAACCTCTTTTGGACGCCATGGCCGATCGCATCTACGGCAAAGAGCTGTCCCGCCTACTCTCAAGATGGCTGGCCGGTTGGCCCTGGAGGAAGTGTGTGCATGTGGAACGGTCCTACATGGCCTCATGCCAATAGTTTGGTGATGCGGGCTATGGCCAACACTTTGCGCCACTACGCCCCCTGTGCGCTTACCCGTCAGAAGTTTTACGAGCTTTTCTACTCGTTTACGAGGGCGCAGTATAAAAACCAGAATCCTCTATATCCCTGGACGGGCGAGTTCTACAACGGGGAGACGGGGCAATGGAAAACCGATCAGCGGGATTACTTCCACTCCACATGGATCGATCCGTTAATCAGCGACCTCATTGGGCTTGTTCCGCGTTCCGATGACGTTCTTGAAATAGACCCTCTGTTGCCGGATGGGGCATGGCATTGGTGGATTTTAGATGGACAAGCCTATAGGGGGCATGATATCACCATCGCCTACGACGCGGGTGGGGGGCATATCGCAAATGGCTTTCGCGGGTTTGCCGTCTATTTAGACGGCAAGCCGATTCTGCACGCGGCCCATCCGGTGCATTTGCGTTACGATATGCAACGGCACAAGCTGTTATCACCTCCCTAAGATCAAAGCCCCAAGGTAGGCGCGATGGCTTGGAGGGCTTCAATGCAGTTGGCGATATGTTCTTCAAGAGGAATACCAAGCTCCTCGGCTCCTCGCGCAATGCCTTCTCGGCTGACATTACGTGCGAAGCCGCTCTGCCGCATCTTTTTAAGCACGGAGTTCACTTCGACCTCGGCCAAAGTGCGAGAAGGGCGCGTGTAGGCCACGGCGAGAATGAAGCCACAAAGCTCATCTACCGCGTAGAGAGTTTTGGCCAGAAGGGTGTTGCGAGGAATATGAAGATACTCCGCATGGCCTCCAATCGCCTCGATCATCTCCGGAGGCCAGCCCTGTTTAGAGAGCACTTTCATGCCGACGGTGGGGTGCTTGGGGGGATCGGGGTTGCGTTCATAGTCAAAATCGTGTAGAAGCCCGGTATTGCCCCAAAGCTCCTCATCCTCACCGAATTTGCGCGCATAGAAGCGCATGGCGGCTTCTACAGCAAGCATATGTTTGCGAAGACTTTCGCTTTGCGTCCATTCGGTTACGAGCTGCCAAGCGGCCTGTCGGTCGTGCATAAGATGGTACTTACCCTCTGCGGATGATAGTTTGTCACTTATTATACTGTTTCACGAGAAGGATGTTGTCTGTAACCTTTAGGGCAAGCTGCCTAAAGAATGCCAGAAGCATCGTCTACTCTATCGCCTCATCATACCGCAGCAACAGACGCCACTCCCCCGTTTGCATGTTCAAACCATACACATAGTGCTCATTCCATGCATAGACATAACCGTCCTCCCCAAACACAAAATCCCCTATCCCATGCATCGCCTCGCCCTTCCCATATTCCTCCGCCCGCTTATAATACGGCAAACGATACAGTATCTCCCCCTCCTCTCTCCCCACCTCCCAACGATAAATCACACGACCCTGCGTCCCATAAATCCGCCCGTCCGTACCCAGAAACCATGACCAGCTATGATAATCCTCCCAACTCACCGGCTCCTCCCGAAGCACAAAAACCACCCGCTCCCAACGACGCTCCTTCACCCAATAACGATAGACCTTCCGTTCCTGCACGGAACCCGATGGGGTGCCCTCCGAGGAAGAGGAATCTGCTGCCCTCTCTTGGCCAAACAGATTAACAAACCGATTAAAAGGATAGTACAAGGCGCCCTGTGGATGCCATAACAGACTAGCACCTCCTACTATGTACGAAGAGTAGGTCGTAGGAACTTCCTTTGACCGGTTTTGACGGGCCTGTTTCCAGCTCAGAGGAGTTCTGCACAGGTGCCATAAAACCTCGAAGCGTCTTTGGGGGATGTGGTAGCCGAACAGCACCCCCTCCCCATGTTCCCCTCCGGCATCCGTCATGCCGTACAGCCAGCCCTCCGCCCCTAAAACCAGTGCCTCCAACGGATGGGCGCCCTCCGGCCCCGCAAAACTGTGCAGTATCTGCATCTGCTTGCTCTGCAGGTCGAAGCGATACAGGGTTCCGGCATTGTGTTGGCCTCCGAACAAACTCACGCCGTAGAGGCCTCCCTCCTCCGTCCAGACCGGCAATCCGATGGGGTGTCGTGGCCCTCCCTCTTCTCCCTGATAGAGCATCTCGACGGTTTGGGTGTTGGGGTCGAGGGCATAGAGGGTTCCGGTATCGAAGTCTCCTCCTCGGAGGGTAATGCCGTAGAGAATGCCGTTGGGAGCCTGTCGGAGGCCGGCTACCGGTTGGCCTGCAGGGTCTGCTGCAAAGGGATGGACGATTTGTGGGGGTTGGTTTGGGGAGAGGTGGAGGAGGAGTCCTTGTTGGGCTTGGCCTCCGTTGAGGGTAGTGAGATGTCCTGTAGGGGAGGCACCGGTGCAGAGGCCGTAGCGTGGGGTGAAGGGATAGCGGGGTTGGGGGTCTCGTTGCCAGAGGATGTCTACGGTTCCTTGGAAGACCTCTGCCAGTCCGAGGAGTTGGGTATGGGCGGCCATAAATTCGAGGACATCGGGGGGAATGGGGAGGGCCGCGGGGCTAGGTTGTTGAGGGAAATGGGGCGGGAGGAGGGTGAGAACAAAGAAGGTAGGGAAACCGCCTAGGCTGGAATCTCGTGTTTCGCCGATGGTATCCTCTCCGTAGGCGAGGAACTGCTGGTGGGTGAGGAGCAGGTAGAGGTCGGCATCGTAGGAGAGGAGGTAGTTGAAGGGGTCAATCTGTTTTGGGAAATAGGGGTCGCCGTACTGCCAGAGGATGCAGGCTTGGGGGTGGTGGGCAAGCCATTGGGAGACGATACGTTGATGGTGGTGTTCTTGTGTCTCAATCGTCTGGCTTTCGATTTCTCTCAAGGTTTGTAGGTCGGATATTCGAGGGCTAAGGAAGGCGAGGAAATCCGTCCAGTGGTCATCGGTGTCCCAGGTGAAGGTGTCGAGGTATTGTGGTGGGAGGAAAGAGAAGAAGTGTCCGTGTTCGAGGGTATGGTGTTTAAAGAAGAAGAAGCTGAAGCCGGAGACGGGTGCGGGGAATGCTTTCTTGAGGAGGCGCTTCTCGAACGCGATTTTATTGGGTTGGAAGGGTAGAAGGACTTCTTGGATGTTTGGGTACATAGAGCGATCTCTCCATAGGCTAGCTTCAAGAGTTATTATACTATGTAGCGAGCAGGAAATAGGCTGTTGACTAGTAGTGGTGCCTAGTTTCAATGCCACCAGGAACGGTATATCCATTTGTCTTCCACTATATTGCCGTCAGGAAAGATGAGATACTTCTCTCCGGGATAGTCGGGGAATAGACCTTGAGGATGCCAGTCCCAGTGGGGGCCTCTTGGATACGGATGGCCTAGGTCATTATGTAGGTCGCCATAAATAGGATTACGCCAATTTCCTCCGCGTGGAGGTCTCCCGCTACCTCTCCACTCGTAAACAGGAGGACCTTCTTGACCTTCTGGTGGTAGGGCACGGCCGTAAGGTACAAGTTTTTCTCCATTTAGTAGTGCTGCTTCCTCTGCTTCGGGGTCAGGAGGTTCCCACCTTTCGCCAAGCGGACCGCGCATAGGGTCAGTCCAATTGGTTATAGGCGGCCGCTCTATGGGGCAGCTCAGTTCTCCTGCAGCCTCCCCTGCAGCACCGGCCAAATCCCCCGCCTCGCCCGCAAGACCTCCCACTGCGGAGGCTCCGCCTGCCGCCGGGGCCGCAGCCCCTGCTAATAAACTCCCAACAATCCGACCACAGGCTTCGGGATCGTTGGCCATGGAAAGCGTGTTGATGGTATTCTTTAACCCGTTAAGGAGCGCAGCAGGAACACAGCCGATACCACAATGCAAGGCTAAGGAGATAAGGTTACCTAGACCGGGGCAGGCTTCGGGATGTGTCATGCAGAGGACGGTCTCGGCTCCTCCTTCTGCTTCTCCGGCGAGGAAACGTCCGGCATCTCCCCAATAGCTCATTCCAGTGGGGTCAATGAAGGCGAGGGGGTTATTGGCAGCGTAGCCGTAGAGGTTGAGGCTGCCGGCATAGCCTAAAGGGTCACGGCTGAGGAAGCGGCCGCTGAAAGTGTCGTAGTAGCGGGCACCGAGACGGTAGAGACCGGTTTCTGCGTCTCGATAGTAGCCCCATTGGCCTCCGAAGCCAGCATAGGGGTCTGAAAGGTCTAGAGGGCCGCCGTAGCAGTAACCGTAGGCATCGTAGCTAACAGGGCCGTTGAGGATGCCGCCGTAGGTTTCGGCAATGCAGTTGCCGAAGGGATCGAAGGCGTAGAAGCGGCCGGCGCCTTCGCTGTGGCGGGCGCAAAGGCCGTTTGGCCCCCAGGTGTTGATGGCTACGATGTTCCCGTTACCGTCAAGCTCGCAAAGGGGCGAGATGCCGAGGTTAAGGAAGTAGCGGGTACCGGACGGGGTGTGCTTGGCGATTCGCCGGCCGAAGGGGTCTTCATCGTAGGTGATCTGCTGCTGACTGGCGTTGATAATAGACTGAAGCTGGTTGCGTGCGTTCCAGGCCAACTGGTAGGAGCCTGTTAAGACGGGGTTGCCGTTGGGGTCGTAAGTCCATGCGGTGTTTTGGTTGTCGGGGTTATAGCCGAAGGCTTGTGTACGCAGTTGGGTAGGGTTGCCTACGGCGTCGTAGGAATGTCGGTAGCTAAAGCCGGGTAGGTTGCCGTTGCGGCTTACGGGCAGGGAGGTTCCTCTGTTCTGTTCGGAGAGGAGCTGCCCTAGAATGGGGGGCTAGGCATCGAAGTTCGTTGGGTGCCCTCCCCATCACAAAAGGGTGGAAGCGTCTACTGGTGTGTTTGAGCGTCGCTAGCTGTGTACGATAGAACCTTAAATTGGAGATGCCAGTTTACATGTAGGGCTTTTCCATCCGCTTCGGCGTAGGGATAGATGAAGTAGTTTAATGGGCCGGCCTTTTGATGGGGTGAGAGCACGATGTCGCGACCACGGGAAACATCTACGGCGGTTCGAGGTAAGTAGAGAGCGCCAAAAAGCCTGTTGGCCATTTGAGGGTAGCCGTGATCGTTCCAGCGTATCGCGTCGGCGGCATCCATCGGCATCCAGCCTTTGTGCGGAACGTTAGCCCAAACCCAACAATGGTATCCACCAATGGTGCCTTCGGTGGGTAGAGGATTGGGAGCGGGAATGCCGGTGAGAGGAAATCCAAAAGCGATGTACGCTGGGATGCCGAGGCTGCGCAGAAGAGTAACCAACACACTGTGAATATCGGAACAGTTGCCTTTTTTGTAGCTGCAGACAAAGGCCACATCCCCGTTGCCGTACTCTGGTGAGGAGTCGCTGTAGTCATATCGAAAGTGTTGCGTAACATAGGCGAAGAGGCGCTCGGCTTTATCGTAAGGGGCGGAGGCGGAAGCGGTCTGTTGGCGGGCGAGGGCGGTGTAGGGCCCTCCTACGGGCACCAGCCGATCCGGCTGCAGAAACAGAGCGGAGACCAATGGGAAAGGCCGGACCGATGGAAACCGTGGGGTGGCATAGCGGGTAACGACCCAGCTCACCTCAAGGGAAATAGGGTGTTGGTTGGGATGGTCGAAAACGAGATAGGCCATTCGGTTGTGATAGCGCTCCTCTTGGGTAAGCCGGTAGGGCACCGGAGCGTGGATGGAGACCTGCAGAACGCGTTGCTGAGGGCTATCGGATGGAATCGGTATCCAGAGCCGTATCTGTTTCGTTTGGAGGGATGGCGGCCGCAGGGTGACGGTTTCGGTGAAACGCGTGGTGAGCGCTTCGGGGTTTACGGGCGGCGGGTTTTGGGCGCGGGAAGCCGATACCATCCAACAGGCAAGGAAGGCAGTAGCGCAGAAGGTGAGGCTGTGCGATTTCATAAGTCTGTTCCTCTGAAGGTAACGTTCTTTTCGGGCATGAAGGCCAAATCCACAATGACCGGCAGATGGTCGGATGCAAGCCAGATAACCCGTTCGGCGGCGAGCACGCGAAAGTTAGGGGTGTGGAAAATGTAGTCTATGCGCACTTGCGGGTTCAAAGCGGGAAAGGTGGCGAAGGGCGCCGATAGCATAGAAGCATCCTGGAGCGGGGTATTTTCCAACAGGATGTGGACGGGAAGCGATTCGGGATGGTCGTTTAAATCGCCACAGAGCACGTAAGGGGATGGGGTGCGCTTCAGGTATGTTGAAAGGACTTTCGCTTGCCGAATCCGCTCGGTGGGTAGAAGTCCCCAGTGCGTATTGAAGACGGTGATGGGCCCTATAGGGGTTTGGAGGCGACATTCAAGCGCCCCACGTGGCTCGCATTGAAAGGGAAGACGGTGGTAGCGAACCTCAAGGATGGGCCATCGGGAGGCAATGGCGTTGCCGAACCCCCAAAAACAGAGGCCGAAACAGCGATGGAAACAGAGACGCATTTGAAGCTCACGGGCAAGGCGGCGAGGCTGGTTGGAGAGCCGGGAATGAGGAAGGAAGGCATGAACTTCCTGAAGGCAGATGACGTCGGCTCGCAACTGGTTTAGGTGCGAGGCGATGCGAGAGATGGAAAAACGTCCATCAACTCCAAAACCACCGTGCATGTTGTAACTGACGATGCGCATCTGTTAGAACATCTTCAACCGGATCGAGAACGGCGTAGACGGTAGGCGTGAAAACAGCTCGCTACATCGTGCTGCCAGCCAGATAGAAGCAGTTTTATCGCCAAAGCGTCAACAAAACTTATAATACCCATCCCGACGGCTAATCTATCCAGGGAGAGGCTCTTCGATAGATCAAAAGGGCATAGAGGGCAAGAAAGAGGGTAATGCCCCAAAGTTTTGCACTATAGGCATGTAAGGAGGTGATGCGGCCATATTTAATATAGTCATAAAGATAGGAGAAAATCTGGAGACCGACTACGAGCGCAATCCAGAAAAGATAGGGTTGGAGAAGCTGGCGTCGTGTTTGCCAAAGAGTGAGGAGTATCCAGCCAAAATACCAGGCATCGGCACGACTGTCGGCCACGCGGAGGGCAGGTGTCGCGATCTTGAGGCGACGGGCAAGAACGCCATCAAAGATGTCGGAGAGAAAGGCCGCAATGAGCGCTAAGGCGATCCAGCCTGAATGGGCACCGATGTGGGTTAGCCAATAGAGGGTGGGGCCAAGAGCCACACGCAGGGCGATGAGCAGATGAGGGGCGTAGCGCATGGTGTCTACTCGATGCGGTTGCGGCGAAAAATCTGGCGTACCCGTTCCGGCCAGCTTTCCCAGGTGGCTTTAGGAATAGCCATAGGTTCCGCGTGAGTACAGGCGCGCTGGTAGACGATGGCCAACATGGGGCGCGGATGAGGGGAGCGGTTGGGCATGCCTCGATGCCACGTGCGAAGGTCTCGGAGCACGGCGGAGCCTAGAGGCACATTCATGCGCACCGAGGGCATCGCAGCAGCCCGGCTTTCAAGTTGAGCGGCCTCCTCTTCCGAAGAATCCACAATGAGATGCGTGCCCGGCCATACCTCCGTACTGCCGTTCTCCTCGTTGAAATCGCAGAGAGGAACGTTGAGGACGATATGCGTGGGTGGATGGGGAATTGGCAGGGCCGACCCAAAAATGGGAGGGTGATCGCGATGTACCGGCTGTAGCTCTGAGCCGGGGTAGGCCGTGTTGGTATGGTAGAAGCAACAGATGAAATCGGGGCCAAGCAGCTTTTCTAAGAGCGGGATCAGCAGCGGGTGGGCCACAAATTCGACGTTGGCGAAGGGGGCAACAAGCGGTGGAAAGAAGCCGATATGATTTTTCCCGAACGTCTTCTTGTTCAGCTGCTCAAGCCCGCCGTGGGTCTGGATATGCTGTTCGAGAGCCTTTTGGAAGGCCCGGTCTAGCCGTTCGATCTGTTGGGGGGTGTAAAGCCCGGAGATGGCGACAAAGCCGGCATCATGAAAGTGCCGTAGAACGCTTTGTGTTGCGCTTGCCGACAGCTCATCCCCCTCTAGCTCTAACGTGTGTAGATGCATGCGCGATTACCCCAAAAAGTTTTGAAAGCAGGCGGTTGGTGTGCTGAAACCGTTAAGGTCAGCCTGTCCACGGTTCCCAGCAATTTGGCATGGATGCCATGCTTACCCCTATTTCTCACAGACTATCGAAAAATCCTGCTTGCGGTGAACGCCTTGAATTGGCTAATACGAATTGGCACAATTGCGTATTTTTCTCTTGAAGGGCGCGGTGCGCGATGATCTGGGCGATATTGGAGGAGGTCGCAATTGAATACATTTACTTTTGTCTACTTTTATGCTATACTATGTTCGTGCTTGCAAAGATTTAGAATTGTGAGAGGAGTTGTGCATGGCACTTGAGAAGGAAGAGGAGAAGATACTTTCGGTTTCTGAGGAAGAGTTAAGCGCCATTGGGCGCGTGACGGGCAACTATAGTGCCGATCAGATTCAGGTTTTGGAAGGGCTAGAGGCCGTTCGCCGTCGCCCGGCCATGTACATCGGGAGTACCGATGCGAAGGGGCTTCATCATCTTTTCGTGGAGGTGAGCGATAACGCGATTGATGAGGCTTTGGCGGGCTACTGTAATCGCATTGATGTAACCCTTCATGCGGATGGTTCCGTCTCCGTGAGGGATAACGGCCGCGGCTTCCCGGTGGATATCAACCGAGAGTACAACATGCCCGGCGTAGAGTTGGCTCTCACTCGGCTGCATGCGGGTGGAAAGTTCGATAGCGGGGCCTACAAAGTTTCCGGTGGGCTGCACGGTGTGGGCGTGTCCTGCGTTAACGCTACATCCGATTGGTTGGAAGTGACCGTGTGGCGCGATAAGAAGGTCTACTTTATTCGCTTTGAACGGGGGGTAACCACGGTTCCCCTGAAGGTCATCGGCACGGCCAAGCCGAGTGAGCACGGCACGCTGGTTCGTTGGCATGCGGACCCAGAGATTTTCGGAAAGCATCAGTACGACGCCGAGCGCATCGAGCGGCGGTTGCGAGAGCTAGCCTACCTCAATCCTACGGTCACTTTAACCTTCACCAACGAGCGCGACCTGCCAACGGATGTAGAGCCAGGTAAGTTGCCCATGCCGGAGACGAAGGTGTTTCATTACCCCAAGGGGCTGGCCGAATTCGTGCAGCATCTTAACGAGACGAAGGAGCCTTTGCATAAGCCCATCTACTTCAACGGGATTCGCGAAACCATTATTGTGGAAGTCGCCATTCAGTACAACATGGGCTACCAGGATACGATTTTGACGTTTGCCAACAACATCAACACTCCCGATGGCGGCACCCACCTTTCCGGGTTTAAGACGGGGCTTACCCGTGTGTTGAACAACTATGCGCGCAAGGCAGGGCTTCTAAAGGAAAAGGATGCCAACCTCACGGGCGATGATGTGCGGGAGGGGCTTTCTGCGGTTATCTCCGTGAAACTTCATCACCCACAGTTCGAGTCGCAGACAAAGGTTAAGCTGAGCAACCCGGACGTGGAGGGCGCGGTGAACTCGGTGGTGGGCGAGAAGCTTGCGGAGTATTTGGAGGAGAACCCCTCGGTTGCCAGACGCATTATCGAGAAGGCGCTCACCGCCCAGCGGGCGCGTGAGGCGGCTCGTCGGGCGGCCGAACTGGTGAAGCGCCAGAGCGCTCTCGAGACGCACTCCCTGCCCGGTAAACTGGCCGACTGCACCGAGCGCGACCCAAGCAAGTGCGAGCTTTTCCTTGTGGAGGGCGACTCGGCAGGTGGGTCAGCAAAGCAGGGGCGCGATAGGCGCACTCAGGCCGTCCTTCCCCTGCGAGGGAAAGTGTTGAATGCCGGAAAGACGCGGGTGGATAAGGTGCTTGAAAACGAGGAGATACGCGCCATCATCACCGCGATAGGTACCGGCATTACCTACGGCGAAGAGGAGAACGGTGAGGCCGAAGAGGAGAAGAACGGGAACGGAAAGGGCTTTGATCTCTCGAAACTGCGCTACGACAAGATCATCCTCATGAGTGACGCCGATGTGGATGGCGACCATATTCGCACGCTGCTGCTTACCTTCTTCTGGTACTACATGCGTCCGCTCATCGAAGAAGGCCATGTTTATGTGGCGCAGCCGCCGCTCTATCGCATTAAGGTAGGACGCAATGAGCAGTATTACGCCAAAGATGAGGCCGAGCGAGACCGCATTTTGAAGTCGCTGCGCGGGCGAAAAGATGTGGTGGTGCAGCGCTTTAAAGGGTTGGGAGAGATGGACGCAAGCGACCTCGCCGAAACGACCATGGACCCCAACAAGCGTCAATTAGCGCGTGTGCAGATCGACTCGGAAAACCTCACTGCCGCTATCGAGCTGTTCGATATTTTCATGAGCGATAAGGTCGAGCCACGTCGCGACTTCATCATCGCCCATGCGAAAGAGGTTACCGACGTTGACTGGCACGGATAGTTGGTGGCAATAGAACCGAAAAATTAGCAGGATTTTCCTTCCTCGATTTTGAAGTTTACTAACGGCTCCTCAGGAACGAGGAGCTGTCATTTTTTTGCAGGGAGGGGTCGGATGAGTGAGGGCGTGTTGGGTAAGGCCGATATTGTGTTCGATGCAACGTTGCTCCAAAACGAAACCGAGGTGATGAAGCGGGAGTGGTTGGTAACGAATGGCATTGGAGGGTACAGTTCGGCGACGCTGGCAAATGCGAATACCCGTCGGTATCATGCGCTTTTGGTAGCAGCACTCAAGCCACCGGTGGGTAGATGCGTGCTCCTTTCAAAGCTTGAAGAGACGTTGGTTGTGAAACGGGGAGACCGCGAGGAGCGGTTTGAGCTTTCTGCCAACCTTTATCCGGGCGTGACGCACCCCACGGGCTATCGGTGGCTTGAGGAGTGGCGCCTGTTGCCTGTGCCCACTTGGACGTGGCGCGTGGCGGAAGGCATTAAAATCTGTAAACAGGTGTGGATGCCGAGAGGGCACAATGCGGTATATGTGGCCTATTCCGTTTCGGAAGCGCCGGCGGATGTGGAGGTGCGGTTGGAGCTAGTGCCTCTGTTGGCTTGGCGAGACTACCATCACGAAATGGCTACCACCTCCTCGGCACCTCTTGCGATATGGTGTGAAACGAATCGCTGCTTGCGCTTGCGTTTGCCACAGATCGAGGGGATAACGGAGGCACCGGTGCCGCTTCATCTGCGCCTCTGTCATAGAGATGGGCAGCCTTATAGGGCAGCCTCTTTCTCCGCAAATGCCTGTTGGTACTATCGTTTCCTGCATCCTCGTGAGCAGGAGAGGGGGCTTGACTTTTGCGAAGACCTTTTTTCGCCTGGGGTCTTCACCATGTCGCTCTCTTCTGATCAACCGCTTGTGGTGGAGGGTGGTGTTGAACCGCTCGATCTGCCCACACCGGCAGAAAGCCTAGCCGCGATAAGCGAGGAACAGCAGCTTTTGTTGACTCAGTGTCTCGATGCCGATGCGTTTGAGGCGCGTTTGGTGCTTGCAACGCGCGACTTCCTGGTGAAGTCGCCGGAGGGGCGTGCGACGATTATGGCCGGTTACCACTGGTTTACCGACTGGGGACGTGATACGATGATCGCCCTTCCCGGCCTCTGCTTAACGACCGGACAGGTGCCGTTTGCACGCTCGATTCTTAGGAGTTTTGCGCAGTGCGTAGATCATGGCATGATTCCAAATCGCTTTCCCGATGGGGGTTCGCAGCCGGAATACAACACGGTAGACGCCGCCTTATGGTTTATTCTCGCCGCTTGGCGCGTCCACAAAACGGGGCAGGAGAGCGCGTTTCTTGAGGAGCTATGGCCGGCTCTTCAAGCGATTATAGAGGGTTATCGGCAGGGCACGCGCTACAACATCCACGTAGATGCGCGCGACCATCTCCTCTACGCGGGAGTGGAGGGGATACAGCTGACCTGGATGGACGCCAAAGTGGGTGACTATGTGGTGACGCCACGTATCGGCAAGCCGGTGGAGATCAATGCCCTCTGGTACAATGCGCTTCGATGTGTGGCCGACATCGCGCGAAGCATGGGCAAAGCCGCTGACGCCCAGCGTTACGACGAGGAGGCTGGAAAAACAAGGGAGAGTTTTCAAACTCGCTTTGCCCGATCCGATGGGCTTGGACTGTACGACGTGCTCGATACGCCTCCGAATGGGGAGCCAGATGGGGCTATTCGACCCAATCAGATATTTGCTTTAAGTCTGCCGTTTCCGTTGTTCGACGCCAAGCACCCCGCCGCGCAGGCGGTACTGCACACGGTACAGAGCAAATTGCTAACGCCGTTTGGTCTGCGGACGCTTGCCCCAGACGATCCCCACTATGCCCCTCGTTATGAGGGGGATGTGTGGCATAGGGATACAGCTTATCATCAGGGGACGGCTTGGCCTTGGTTATTGGGGGCTTTTGCCGAGGCGGTATGGAAGGTGACGGGCAACAGAGAGGAGGCGCGTAGGGCGCTCCTGCCATTGTCCACCCAGATGGAGGTTTATGGGGTGGGATCGTTGGCGGAAATCTATGATGGCAGTGAGCCACATCGTCCAAACGGCTGCATTGCGCAGGCTTGGAGCGTTGCTGAGGTCTTAAGGGTACTGAGACAGTTGAGGAGCGAAGGGGAAAAGGAACGTTCCTAAAGGTAGGGTACAATGAATGCGCAGTAGTTGGAGGAAGGCTTTTGTCGCGCGAAGCGAGATGCCTATCGAGGGCTGGCAAGCGCGGTAAAGGAGGCGAGTAGAATGACATCGAGGCGTTCGATGCGTGTGCGGTTGGACTATCCGTTGAATCGGGTGGCCGAGCCGGTGGTTTATCATCTCGTTACCGAATTTCGGTTGATTCCCAACATACGTCGTGCTCAGATAGACAGTCGTGTGGGGGGCTGGATCGCTTTAGAGTTGGACGGCACTGCGGAAGATTTAGAGGCGGCCATGAACTATCTGCGCGATTTGGGCATTACTGTAACTCCCATTGATGAGACCGAAGATTGGAATGTTTGAGGGAGAATATCGTTTTGGATGAGGAACAATCCCCTAACCGTGGAGAGCCGAGTGAGGAAAAATGGGTTATGGTATGTTCTCTTTTTGATAGCGTTACTTCTCTGTGTCGGGGGCCTTATACCTATGGCCTTTGCTGATAATCTAACCCCTCCCCTCTTAAAGCAGCGCCTTGCAGACAATCCAACCGGGGCGGTGGCGGATCAACTGGCCGAACAGGTGCGAAACTGGTTTGGTTCCGCGGAGATAAAGGACGGGGCTCCTCCCCGAGTCGAGGGGCTAACAACCGCCTGGGCGATTGAGGCGCCCGATGCCACCGTGCCGCCGAAAGTGGTTTCGGATACCGGGCGATATACCATTCCCCTGCAACGCATCGGGCAAACCCCGATCTACGCAGCGGCGGTGGATTTGCCCAATGGGGCCGGGATGATCTGGACCTACGAAGTGAATGGGCAGCGCAGACGCTCCGGGAATTTAGAGGTCTACACAAGGGAGCCGGAGACCAACTACGACCCTCACGTCGCCCATGGCAAGCTGATTCAGATGCCGGAGTGGCACAGCAACATCTTTGCAGGCACGGTGCGCGACTGGTGGATCTATGTGCCGGCCGAGTACACTCCGGAACATCCTGCCTGTGTTATGGTGTTTCAGGATGGGGGCTATTATAAGAAATTTGTTCCCACCGTTTTTGACAACCTTATTGCCAAGCGGGAGATGCCGATCACCGTGGGGATTTTCGTTGACCCCGGTCATTTCCCTGACACCCATATAAGTGCCGGTGAGGAGCGTAGTTTCGAGTATGACACCCTGTCCGACCAGTACGCGCGTTTTCTGTTGGAGGAGATATTGCCTGCGGCCGAGAAGGTCGTAAGGCTGCGGGAGGATGCGGCGAGCAGAGCCATTGCCGGCATAAGCAGCGGGGGTATTTGCGCCTTCACGGTGGCGTGGAACCGTCCCGATCAGTTTAGTAAGGTGATGTCGTGGGTGGGAAGTTTTACCGATCTGGCAGCAGGGAAGACTCTGGTTGAGGGTGGGCATAACTATCCTTTCTTAATTCGCCGACTTCCGAAAAAGCCCATTCGCGTCTTTTTGCAGGACGGCTCGCACGATCTCGACAACATTGCGGGTAACTGGCCCTTATGCAACCAACAGATGGCAAAGGCGTTGGCGTTTAAGGGCTACGACTATGAGTTTGTGTTCGGGGAGGGGTTTCATAGTGGCGCGCAGGGCGAGGCGATCTTGCCAAGTACCCTTCGCTGGCTCTGGCGCGACGTCCCGATAGACCCGTAAGAGAGTTGCAGGCTTCGTCCAACGATTTTTAAATACATCAATACTATGGAAAGAGGAGTTCTGTGAATTGGCTTACAATGTAACACTCATCCGTGGGGATGGAACCGGCCCTGAATTGGTGGAGGCCGCTCGGCGGGTGCTCGAGGCAACCGGAGTGCCGTTTAACTGGGACATTCAGGATGCCGGCATAGATATTATGGAGAAGGTAGGAACTCCCCTGCCTCCTGCAGTGCTCGAATCGATCCGGCGCAACAAGGTTGCCCTCAAAGGGCCTATCACCACGCCTATCGGCACCGGCTTTCGCTCGGTGAATGTAACCTTACGGAAGGAGCTTGATCTGTATGCCTGCTTGCGTCCCTGCAAGTATTACCCGGGCATAAGGTCGAAGTATACCGATGTGGATTTAGTGGTGGTTCGAGAGAACACCGAAGACCTCTATGCGGGGGTGGAGTACGATGTGGGCACGCCGGAGGCCAGGCAGATTATCGAACTGGCCGGTCCCGGCAAGATTCGGGAGGATGCGGCGATCTCGATCAAGCCCATCTCGATCTCCGGGTCGCGTCGAATCATCAAATTCGCCTTCGAATATGCGCGGGCTTACAAGCGGAAAAAAGTGAGCGCAGTCGCCAAGGCCAACATCATGAAGTATACCGATGGTCTTTTCTTCCGCGTGGGGCAGGAGGTTGCCAAAGAGTATCCGGACATCGAGTATCAGGAGGTGCTGGTAGACAACATGTGCATGCAACTGGTGCAGAAGCCAGAGCTGTATGATGTGTTGGTGCTGCCTAACCTCTATGGTGACATCCTGTCTGACCTCTGCGCCGGCTTGGTGGGCGGGTTAGGCGTGGCGCCTGGAGCCAACATCGGCGATGAGATCGCCCTCTTCGAGCCTACGCACGGATCTGCTCCTAAATATAAGGGCATGAACAAGGTGAACCCAACGGCGCTTATTCTCTCCGGGATGATGATGCTGCGCCATTTGAAGGAGTACGAGGCGGCAGACCGTCTGGAGCGGGCTGTGGCTGCCGTGATCGCCGAAGGGAAGTATGTGACTTACGATATGAAACCCGACCGGAACGACCCCACCGCCGTGGGTACCTCGGAGATGGCCGACGCCATTATCCGCAAGCTGGAGGAGATGCATTAACATGCGACGCAAGGTAACTATTGTGGGAGCGGGACAAACCGGCGCTACCCTAGCACACTGGCTGGCCCTTCGAGGCGATGTGGATATCGTGCTCTACGACATTGTGGAGGGCATGCCGCAGGGCAAGGCGCTGGATTTACAGCAGGCAATGCCCATTATCGGTTCGGATGCGCGCATTGTGGGCACGAACGGATGGGAAGAGACGGCCAATAGCGATATTGTAGTGATCACAAGCGGCCTCCCGCGCAAGCCCGGCATGAGCAGGGACGACCTACTGAAGGTGAATGCGGAGATTGTGGGCAGCTGTACCAAGGAGGTTGTGGCGCGCTCCCCAAACAGCATTCTCATTTTGCTCACCAACCCGTTAGATGCCATGTGTCATGTGGCACTGCATGTCAGCGGTTTCGAGCCACGGCGCGTATTTGGACAGGCGGGCATCCTCGACACCGCCCGTTTTCGGACGTTCCTCGCTTTAGAAGCAAATGCAAGCGTGACGGATGTGAACGCCTATGTGCTTGGCGGTCATGGGGACGACATGGTTCCCCTACTAGGGAGCACCAATATCGGTGGAGTTCCTGTTGAGAAGCTCATTCCCCCGGAACGCTTAGCGGCCATCGTAGAGCGTACCCGTAAGGGGGGAGGGGAGATCGTGTCGTTACTCAAGACGGGAAGCGCCTATTATGCCCCTTCTGCAGCGTTGGCGCAGATGATCGATTCCGTTCTTAACGATAGAAAGCGCATTCTGCCCTGTTCCGTCTACACCGGCAAGAACGGTGGAGGGTACGGCATTGATGATCTGTATCTGGGACTGCCGGCAGTTATCGGCGCTTCGGGGGTAGAAAAGATCGTTTCTGTGGAACTGACCCCTGCAGAGCAGGAGGCGCTGCGTCGGTCGGCCGAATCGGTGCGGAATCTGGTGGAAGCGCTGAAGGGATTTGATCCGCCTCTGCTGCCACGCGATTGACACATGTTAGGGAAGCCCACCGAGAAGCTGTGAGTGGAGGGCTTCCTTTCCTCTCAGCTAAGGGAGTGATGTTATGCGTTTTCGATGGCTAGATGCGTCTCTGGGGGCGATCTTCGTTGCCGTGGTTTGGGTGATGCTGCCTATTCAAGCCCTGTCGCAAGGGACAGGACCGCGCGACTTTGTGTTTCTCGACATTACCGATACGCATCAGACCGCAGAGGGGAGTACGAAGGCGCTTCGTGACCTGGTATCTCAGGCGATTGCCATGTCTCCCCGTCCGGCATTTGTCATTGACACCGGTGACATTACCGAATCGGGGCGCCCGGAGGAGTATGCCGCTTTCAAGGCGGCGATCGCTCCCCTTGCGGAGGCCGGTATCAAGTTCTACGCCGTGCCGGGCAATCACGATGTGAGGTGGTGCCCGCTAGGTAAGGAAGGTTTCGAGCAACAGTTTGGTAAGCTGTACCAGTCCTTCGATTATGAGGGAGTGCACTTCGTTTTGCTCGACACAACCGTGCTTTTGGAACATTGGGGGCATTTCGATCAGAGTGAGTTAGACTGGCTTGCCCGCGATCTGAAACATGTTCGTCCCGAGACTCCGATCTTTGTTTTCATGCATCATTGGATCGGTCGTGATGCCCCCGATGTACGCATGGTTGACAACGAGTATGATCTGCTTCATCTGCTGAACGGCCATAATGTGGTGGCGATTTTCACCGGACATGGTCACCAGAATCTCGAGTGGAAGACCAACGGCATTGAGACCCTCATGGTAGGCGCGCTGTATAACGGGGGGCCTTTTTGTCGGGTACATGTACGCCAGGATTTGGTGACGTTGGAGAGAGGTTTCTCGGAAAAACCGGGAACTTTTGTAACGATTGCTTCCTTGCCGATCAACCCCCCACGTCCTTCCCAGTTGCGAGCCGGCTGGGACGATCCGGATGTGCCCTATCTTGCCCGCCGTAGAATCGCTGCCCTGCTCGATCCGCGCTCGCCGGAGGATGACCCCTCGAAAGAGAGCGCGGAATATCGTATTGACAGCGGGCCCTATCGGCCTATGGAGCAGGATTCGCGAGATATATGGCATGTGGTCTTCCCAACAGCATCGATTCCGGTGGGGGTACATTCGAGCGATGTGCGCTTAACAACCAGCAACAAAGTTGCCTACAGCGATGAATTGATTTTTGAGGTCGAGCGCGATGATCCGCGAGAGCCTTCACGAGAGTGGGCTATCAATTTAGGAGACGCTATTCAGTCTTCCCCCCTGCTTTATGGAGACACCCTTTACGTTTCCTCTCTAGATCATAAAGTCTACGCGCTAAATGCCACGACTGGCAAAATACGGTGGTCTTTTGCCACCAAAGGCGCCGTGTTAGGCTCGCCGGTGATCTCGGATGGCACCCTTTACATCGGCTCGACCGACCACTACTTCTACGCCTTAGATGCTCATACGGGGAAGCTTTTGTGGCATTTTGATTCGGGAGACCCCATTTTCTCCACGGCGGGAATTACCGCCGGCGTGGTTTGCTTCGGTGGGAATAAGAAGATTTTCGGCCTGGATGCAAAGACCGGAAAGCTGTTGTGGATGACACCGGCAAATGGGTTCTTTCAGTCGCGTGTAGCTGCCGACGATACTACCTTCTATATGGGCGATTGGGCGAATACCTTTTATGCGATCGATGCGAAAACGGGCACCCCGCGTTGGGAAGACCATGTGGGGCGATTGTTCTACTTCTCTCCGGCGATTTCCGCCCCGGCATTGGGGGATGGTAAGGTCTACGTGTGCTCCGATGATGGCGTGCTTCACGCTTTCGATGTAAAGACGGGGAAGGAAGTGTGGGCGGTTCATGCACCTAATGGGGACGACGTTTTCGGTTACTCCTCACCCACCGTGCTTGGGGTCACGATCTTTGTGGCCGGGCTGGGGCCTAAGGGGAATGTTTATGCGTTAAGTACGGCCAATGGACAGCCCATATGGGTGTCGGCGATAGGGCAAACCATCTACGATTCCTCGCCGTCTTTGGCGCCGGATGGGCATTCGCTGGCCATTATGGGGGTAAGGGGGCATGTGGCCGTGCTAAACGCCGGCGACGGAAAACCTCTCTGGAGTTATGAGCTGGGCCCGGGCAATATTTTCTCGACACCGGCCTATGATGGCAAAACGGTGTTTACAGCCACGATGGCCGATGATGTTCAGGCTATTGCTGCCCCTAAAGATGTAAAATGACCGAGGTTTTGCTGGAAAAGCTTGCGCTGATCGTTCTTTTGGGGACGCTTGCCCAATGGGCGGCCTGGAAGCTGCGACTGCCCTCTATTTTGTTGCTTTTGCTTACGGGCATTGTGGCAGGGCCTGTGATGGGAATTGTCCGTCCAGAGCGGATTTTGGGCGATCTGCTGTTACCTTTTGTCTCGTCGGCTGTTGCCATTGTGCTGTTTGAGGGGGGATTAAGCCTAAAGTACAGCGAGGTTCGCCAGCATGGTTGGGTTGTGGCAAGCCTGGTGAGTGTGGGGGTGTTAACAAGCTGGCTGCTAGGAGTATGGGGGGCACACTATCTTGCTGGGATGGGCTGGCCAATTGCTGTGTTGACGGGGGCCATTTTAGTGGTTACCGGCCCCACGGTGATAGGGCCTCTCCTTCAGCAGGTACGTCCGAAGGGGCCTGTTGGCGCGATTTTGAAATGGGAGAGCATCATCATAGACCCAATTGGGGCTGCTCTGGCGCTTTTGGCGTTTGAAGTTGTTTTCGGGGTAGATATCCATCGGCCCGAGCTTTTTGTGTTGAAAAGCACGCTCATCACGCTCTTTTATGGGGGTAGTATTGGGATCGCGGCGGCTCTCTTGTTGGTTCTCGCCCTACAACGTTACTGGATTCCCGATCAACTGCAAAGCCCCTTCACGCTTGCGTTAGTGTTAGCTGCAAACGCTTTAGCCGAGCATTTTCAACCGGAATCGGGCTTGCTTGCTGTGGTCGTTATGGGCATCGCTTTAGCCAATCAAAAGGTGGTTCACGTCGAACACATTGTGGAGTTTAAAGAGACCCTGCGCACCTTATTGCTGGGCATGTTGTTTATTGTGCTGGCGGCGAGACTGAGACCCGGCGAGATGTTCGGTCATTTTGTACAGGACATGTTGTATACCGTGTTCGTGCTGTTTGTGGTACGCCCCATTGTCGTGCTCCTCTGTACGTTTCGTTCTCCGTTACGCTGGCCTGAACGGTTTTATTTAATGTGGACAGCGCCACGAGGAATTGTGGCGGCCTCGGTATCTTCGGTATTTGCTTTGAAGCTGGCGAGTGTAGGGCACTTCGAGGCCGAGCGGTTGGTGCCTACGGTATTCTGGGTGATACTGTGTTCGGTTACGTTGGCCGGATTCACTTCACGACCGATGGCGATACGGCTAGGTTTGGCGCAGAAAGAGGCACAAGGCATTCTCTTTTTGGGCGCCAGCTTGGCTGTACGTGAGATGGCAAAGGTCTTGAAAACCGAGGGATTGCCGCTGCTTCTGGTAGATACTAACCCGGCCAACGTACTTAGCGCTCGCATGGAGGATTTACCGGCATTAAGAGCCAATGTGCTCTCTAGTACTGCTCGAGAGACGCTTGACCTCGAAGGTATAGGGCGGCTCCTCGCATGTACTCCTAACCACGAGGTGAACACGCTTGCGGTGCTGAGATTCAGAGCGGTTTTTGGTCGCGCGGAAGTCTATCTGCTTCCGCCGGATGGTTTGGGTAGAGGCGGGCAGAAGGAAGAAGCGACGCACCCAGAGGGGCGCTATCTGTTTCGTGGAGAGCTGACGAGCGCACAGCTTGAGGAGCTTTTCATGCGAGGAGCCACGATCAAGCGGACGACATTCTCTGCACAGTTTACCTACTCCGACTATCTGCAGCACTATGGAGAGAGGGCTATCCCGCTGTTTCTTATTGGAGAGAACCACCGGGTGCATATTGTTGCCGAAAATCCTCTGCCGATGCCGAAAGAGGGGCATGTTTTGATCAGCCTGATCCGTCCAGAGAGTGATTTACCACACACTTCCAGACAGGGTGTCGAGGTGGGGCAGAGGGATGCCTAGAGGGACAGAGTACCTCGGTTACGGGTTAGATCGTTTTGGATTTCGCGCGGGAATAGTCTTTTCTAATAAGCTCTGCCGTTAACTTTCCAGAAGTGAGCACGATGGGCACGCCTCCGCCTGGGTGGGTAGAAGCACCGACGAAGTAGAGGTTTGCTATCTCTTCGCTGCGGCTATGAGGACGGAAATAGGCAGATTGAAGGAAGGTTGGGGTTAGGCCTCCGTAGGCAGCGCCGGCATAGCAGCCATAAAGCTGCTCGAAGTCGACAGGGGTAAACCATCGTTCGAACACGATGTGTTTGTGAAGATTGGGAATGAGACCAAGTCGTTCCAGTTTGCCTATGGTGCGATCTCGGAGGATAGGGGCCATGGTGTCCCAGCGAATATCGCTTTGCGTATTGGGGCAGGGCACGAGGATATAGAGCACATGATGACCGGGCGGGGCCAAGTTCGGATCGGTATGTGTGGGCACACAAAGGTGCATGGCGGGATCGGTTGGTAGCACACGTCTCTCAAAGATATCATCGAGGACTTCCTCGTAATTTTCTGAGAGGACGATAGAGTTGTGGGGCAGGTTGGCCAACGAAAGCCCTTGAACCCCTAAATAGAGAAGAAAGCCGGAGCAGCCATACTCTTTTTGCGCCAGAGCTGAGTCGGAGTATTTACGCCGCAAGGTATTTGGAATCAGTTTCTGGTAGGCAGTGGGCAGATCGAGGTTGCAGATGACAGCGTCGGCAAGATGTTCACAACCGTCGCTCGTGCGTACTCCTGTGGCGACGCGACCTTGAAGCGTTATCTGCTCAACCGGCATACAGTAGCGAATCTGACCGCCGAGTTCAAGGAAGAGCCGCTCCAGACCCCTTGCGAGGGTATAGGTGCCCCCCATGGGAAACCACACCCCAAACTCCATTTCCACATAGGGCAGCAGGGCGTAAATAGAGGGGCAGCGATGCGGGCTTATTCCAAGATAGAGAGTTTGAAAGCTAAAGGCTTGACGCAGTTTTTCATTTGCCAGGTAGCGGCTCACCATTTGATAAACCGATTCAAGGGGCAGTGCTTTTAAGAGACCGACCAACGTTGTAGGATGGAGCAGATCGAGAGGCGAGTTGAAGGAGCGCTCGATAAAACGGTAGCGAGCGTTTTCGTATTTTGCCTGCATGGCCGCTAGAAGTGCTGGGATACGGGTGGCATCGGTCGCCTCGAATTTACGCGCTTGCTGCACAAGGGTGGCCATATCTACACCCATATCGAGGGCGGTGCCGTCGGGCCAGAGGATGCGATAGGCTGGACACAGTTTTGTGAGGGGGAGGTAGTCTTTCGGATCGCGATTGCAGACGGAGAAGATTTCGTGCAAAACTTCGGGCATCATCAGCATGGTAGGCCCCATATCAATGCGGAACCCGGCTTCCTCAAGCACATTCATTCTGCCGCCGGCATGTCTGTTTCGTTCAAAAATCGTGACTTTCCAGCCATGGCGGGCCAGATGAATGCCGGTGGCCAACCCACCTAGTCCTGCCCCGACGATGATGGCACTAGGGCAAACCTCGTCCTTATGTAGAGAGAAAGGCGGCAACATAGACCTAGAAACGTTGCTGTCTGTTTGAGACATAGTGTTAGGGTAACTCTGATGCATTGTGTTTTTAGGGTTCAGGCATCTGTGCGGTCTGCGAGGGAACCGCCCCGTTTTGTGCGCTTGTATAGGGAGGTTCGTCGTGAAGAGAATGTAAGGCCTGTAGCAGTTCGGCTACGTTCGGGTTTCCTCGGCAGGCGTAGGCGATGAGGCCTCTCTTGTCCACGATATATACCGTCCGTTTATTCATGCCAAACCAGCCGCAGCATCCGTAGGCTTTCGCTATCTTATGTCCCCAGTCGGAGATAAGCGGAAAAGGGAAGGAGAACTTCGCAGCGAAGAGGCGATGTTTGGAGGGTTTTGCAGGGTTGATACCCACAACGAGCGCGTCATGTTCCTGAATCTGGTTCCAGTGGTCTCGCAGGGCGCACAGTTGTGCGGTGCAGATGGGCGTAAAATCGCCGGGGTAGAAAACGAGTACCAGGCGTTTTTTGCCGCGAAAATAGGAGGTCGGCCACGTTGTGCCGTCGGGCATAGGAATATCGAATTCCGGTGCAGGAACGCCTATGGGTAGAAGTGACGCAGCCACCAAGAACCTCCCTTTGTATGATGTTTTATCAATCATATTACTCTTAAATGATTTGTTCGGTTCCTTTTTGAGAGGCCGGTAGCCAAACCATATTGGATTGGGCCTTCTAGCCGTGGGCGATAAAAAGAATTTGATCGGCGGTAAGCGCGATGTCGGCAGCGGTCATACTGTCGCGCACCTGTGCAACGCTGCGGCAGCCGACGATGGGGATGGTTGGGAACGGCTGCCCGCGGAGATAGCCGAGCACAATTTGCGTGATGGTAAGCCCGGTTTCCTGTGCCAAGCGCTGCATTCTTTGGAAGCGTCGCGTGGTTTCAGGCAGGCGATAGAAACTCAAGAAGCCCGGGTTCATCTCATGCAGGGTGCCGTTGGCCATGCGATGGAAAAGCCCATAAGCTTGTGATTGGAAAGGAATGGCCGCCATGCCTGTTTCCTCATGGAAGAAAAAACGCTCTTCATCCATCCAGCCAACCGTAGAATCGCCATAAGGATATTTTGCGAGAACCGCAGCGTTCCAGAGCACTTGGTCGGCCACGAAGCCTTGAAGTCCGTGCGATTTTGCGTAGGCGTTGGCTGCTCGCAGGCGTGGGGTTCTCCAGTTTGAGGCGCCAAACCATCGTAGTTTACCGGCATCACGTTGGGCGTTAAGGGTTTCAATGATGGCTTCGTAGGGAACATCGGGGTCGTCCCGATGAAGCCAATAGAGGTCTATGGTGTCGGTTTGAAGAAACTGTAGGCTTTCATCGAGGTCTTTTACGATCTCTTTTGGGGTGACACGCGAGATATGCGGAGACTGGAGATCCCAGTGACCTCCTTTTGTCGCAAGGACGATCTGATCCCGATTTTTACGCGATTGAATCCAGGCACCGATCGTCTTTTCGCTACGCCCTCTTTCTCCAGGAACCCAATCGCCGTAGACGTGGGCGGTATCAATGAAGTTGCCGCCGCATTCCACATAGGCATCGAGAATGCGAAAGGAGGTTTCACGATCCAGGGTGGTGCCGAATTCACCCGTTCCAAGGCAAATGGTGGAGGGGTAAAGATCGGTTCCGGGAATATTGATCAATGCCATGCTTCAAGCGTGCTCCATCCTCGAATGAAGGAATTGTACCCGATTTCCTGCTTGTAGGGGGCTTATGTGGACTCCCCGCTCAAGGGTTACCAACGTGCAATGAAGGTGATGATGTGAGAGGGCATGCCCGTAAGGGTATGAATGCCCAAGACAGTGACAGGAAGTTCGGGAGTGTCGCACGCGAGTTGAGCCTTCTTCGCCTGGATATGCAGCTCCCATGTTCCGTTGCGCATGTGCAGAGAGAGTAGGGAGCGTATCTGCCCTTTAGGATTTATTGGAGCAAGCCAGACAGAGGTAGGGAACGAAGTGGGTTGGCCGTGTGTGGTCACCGGAGGATGGCCCGGATCGAGCAAGACCCAGGCGGCTGGGGAACCGTGGGGAGCACGACGTAGTTGCTGGCCCGTATTCTCGGCAATAGAGACCATTTTGATCAGCAGATTTTGAGAGCTTCTAAGCGGTTTGCCATCGAGGGCGATGGCCATGAGAGCCCCATAAGGCGTTGCGGTGGAGAGGCAGAGGGAGCCAACACGGTAGGTTTTCTTTGGTTTGAAGGCACCGGCGATCATCACAAACGAAGAGGTGCACACGGTTAGCAACCGATGAACCGAGTCGAAGTGAATCTGGGAAGTATCGCTAAGCCACTGGCCGGTGAAGCGACTTTTAGGGTTTATAGGAGCGCCTCGATGATAGAGGTAGGCAAGAATCTGATCGAGTTTTTGGTTGTCCTGATCGGTGCCTGTTGGGGTAACAGTCAAAGGCTTGGCAGTGGGGTGGCTTGTGCTATTGAGCTTGACGCACCACGCGAGACGGGTAAGGAGTTGTGTATCATAAGGCCACTGAAAAAGTTTAGGTTTAGGAAAGGCGAAAGTAACGGTGTGTTGAGCGGGTTGAATAAGGCCTGAAAGAAAAACACGTCCGGCGATGGCATAGAGGCCCCAAATGGCCGGATCGCTTTGTTCGGAGTACATATTAAGAGCCATCGGGTTCGAGTCGTTCGGGCCTTTGTTGGTTTGGTAGCCAAACAGCAGCACGGCGTCGTAATCCTGCAGTGCGGCGTACGCAAGAACGAGCGGCACGGAGGAGCTACGCCAGCGATTCGGCCAGCCGACGTCCCATTCGCGGATGACCACGGGCTTGTTGTTCCATCGAAGGGTCGCCGTGTAGGGGGCGAAGCCAAGGCCGCTGTCATTGGCGAGAGGGTCTTGATTACTGATATAAGAAAGCGTGCGATTTTGTGGATCGGGTAAAGAGGTTTCACCGTACCAGTTTTCTGCAGTGAAATCGCACTCTTCGGCGACGGCTGCCAAATCGGCCGGCGCATCGCTCGATACGACGGCGGTGATAGGGATTTTCACACCGATGCCGTGCAGGTAGGCGACCATTTGGTGAAAGTAGGAGCGCTCTAGTGTATAGAGAAACTCGACGCCGTCTTGAACGCGCTTTGGCGCGTGGCGTACATCAATAACGTTAGAGGGGAGATCGGCAGGAGGTGGTGTAAGCAGAGGGAGGTCTACGCTATTGTTATTGGGGTCTTCGTCCGGGCGCAGAACCGGATAGCCCTGAATATAGCCCCAGGCGGAGGCTAATTTATCGCGATTGCCATAACGTGCGAGAAGCCATTGATTCCAGAGTTTCCTCAACTCGGTGCGATAGGGTTCTACCAGGTTATCGAGCTGGTCGGGCTGTAGGAAGAACCCGCTTTCGTTACAGATTTCAAGCATGACAAGGTCGGGGTCGTCCACCAGCTTCAGCCCGGTATAGGGGTTCGTGTGGCATAAAAGGTCATGAGCGTACTGTTGCTGGAGCTGGATAAGTTTAGGATCGAACATCGCGTAGGGGCGTGCTCCTCGGTGCAGCGCTGTGGCATTGGGCACGCCATCTCCCGGTTTGAAGCTGCGAAGGTCAAGAAGGTCAAGGTAGTAGCAGATATGATACTGCTTCAGGGTAGCGATCCATCGGTCGAGGCGGTCGAGGTAGTGGGGATCGAAGTGTAGGGAGTCGGGTGCATTTTCTGGGCCTAGCAAGCAGCCTCGGTTGTCTATGGCCTCAAAGCGAACGAGGTTGATGCCGGCATCGGCAAAGGTGCGGACGACGTTTTGTATTTGTGCATCGGGAATATCCAGACGAGTGCTCGACACATTAATGCCCCAAAAGCGGGCGCGCGCGCCGTTAGCCCAGTGAAAGTGTCCGTCCTGTCCTACTTTTAGAAAACCGTGGTTGTTGGGGGGAAGCAGGTCGCGAAAGTTAACCATGCAAGAGGGGATAGGAACAAATCCGGTTCCGAGTTCGGCGGCCTTCGGGTCACGATTAATGATAAGTAGGAACAGAAGGAGCGAAACACTCCACAGCAGAGGTTTCATGCGACTACAGATAGGGGAGCGCAAGCGCCGTATAGCTCTTTCTTGACCTCTCATTTCCTTCCGCTTCGCCTAAGATGACATTATTATGGCGAAAGAGCGAGATAACTTTTCACTCCTAAAGACGGCCTACGTTTCGACGAAGTTATCTTGAGCTTATCAGAGATCGCGCTCAACGATGAACTGGGCGATGGCTCGGAGGGGATCGGCCTTTTCATCAAACCCCTGTAGTTGTTGGAGGGCAGCTTTCATCTCATGGAGTGCGCGCTGACGCGATTCTTCGATGCCGAACAGGCGGGGGTAAGTGGCTTTATCCTGCTTCTGATCGCTCCCAACCGGTTTTCCAATACGCTCCTGATCGCCGACGATATCGAGGATATCGTCGGCAATTTGGAAGGCAAGCCCGATATGCTCCCCATAGCGCCGGAGGGCTTCGACCTGGGAGGCGCTACCGCCGGCTAAAGTGGCTCCTGCCACGACCGAGCAGGTAAGTAGAGCGCCTGTTTTATGCGAGTGGATGTAATGCAGAGTATCTGGCGTTACGTTTTGGCCTTGGGACTCCATATCCACCACCTGCCCGCCCACCATGCCCCATGTGCCTGAGGCTTTTGCCACGAGATGGAGGGTGGGCAAGACACGTTCTGGAGGCACGCTGGCCACATTCTCGGCGATCAGTTGGAAGGCCAATGCCAGGAGGGCGTCGCCGGCAAGAAGAGCTAGGGCCTCACCAAAGATTTTGTGGTTGGTAGGGCGGCCACGGCGATAGTCATCGTTATCCATGCAAGGGAGATCGTCGTGAATGAGGCTAAAGACATGAATACACTCCAGAGCGCAGGCCGTCGGCAGAACCTGCTCCGCCGTGCCACCCACTGCTTCCGCGCCGGCGATGACAAGAATGGGACGGATGCGCTTGCCGGGGGCGAGCACACTATAGCGAATCGATTCGTGAAGACGCTGCGGGCGCTCTGAAACGGATGGTAGGTAACGTTCGAGGGCCTGTTCTACAAGATGACGTCGACTCTCTAAATATTCGGGCAATGCAAACGGCACGATAGGTCTCCACCGAGGTACGCGTTCCAGACAGGGTTTAGTATACTGTTCGACCTCCAAAAAATCAAGGCGGCAGGAGAATCGGGGTGCGATTTGGAGAGATGGTAGAGGTTAAGATATAATGTAGGCCATGAAAGAGAAAAGTGATGTTACCATTGGGGTTCTGGCATTGCAGGGCGATTTCGAGGCGCATCTGAAAACGGTGCAACGGTTAGGTTTGCCGGCAAAGGAGGTGCGTACCCTACAAGACCTCAAACAGGTGGATGCGCTTATTCTACCCGGAGGCGAGTCCACAACCATTGGGAAGCTGCTGGCGCGCACGGGTTTAGATTCGGCCATTCGCGATCGTGGGCAGGCTGGAATGCCCATCTACGGTACCTGTGCCGGCATGATACTGTTGGCCCACACCATTGAGGGACGTCCAGAACAGCCAACACTCGATTTAATGGATATTGCGGTGGCCAGAAACGCATTTGGTCGTCAAATCGAGAGTTTCGAGGCGGATATTCCCTTCGATTTCGGTACGGAGATCGTGCCGGTGCGCGCGGTTTTTATTCGTGCCCCCTATGTAACACAGGTTGGGCCGCGTGTGCAGGTACTCAGTAAGTTTCAGGATAAGGTGGTGGCTGTGCGGCAAGGGAACCTACTGGCAACGGCGTTCCACCCCGAGCTAACCGACAACCTGCGCATTCATGCACTGTTAGCCGAGATGGCACGCAACTACAAAGCCGGCACAGACTAACTTTTTCAGTAAACCTAAGGATAGGAGAAATTCCATGCGATTGAAGGACAAGGTGGCGCTTGTAACCGGGGCGAGTAGCGGAATCGGCAAGGCCATTGCGGAGCGTTTCGCCGCAGAGGGGGCGCATGTTGCGGTGAACTATCTGCCGGTAGGCACGCAGGAGGCTGCCGCGGAAACGGAGGTTGCGACTTTTGGGGTTACGGGCATCGCGGTGCCCGGAGATGTAAGCCGACGTGAAGACGTGGAACGGATGGTCGCCACGGTGGTGCAGCGTTTTGGGCGCTTGGATATCGCCGTGAACAACGCGGGTATCGAAATGAAAAAACCCTTTTTAGATTTAACCGATGAGGACTGGAACAAAATTTTATCGGTCAATCTATACGGAGCGTTTTTAGTTTGCCAGGCGGCAGCACGCCAGATGGTGAAGCAGGGGCAGGGAGGCAAGATCATCAATATCTCTTCTGTACACGAAGATGTGCCGTTTCCAGGCTATGCCTCTTACTGCACTTCTAAGGGCGGGCTACGCATGTTGATGCGCAATCTGGCTTTAGAGCTAGCTCCCTATCAGATTAACGTCAATAACATTGCACCCGGAGCGATTGCAACACCGATTAACCAGCAGGTGTTGGATGACCCACAGGCGCGGGCGAACGCTATTAGCGAAATTCCTTGGGGGCGTTTCGGCAAGCCAGAGGAGGTAGCTGCTGTGGCTGTGTTTCTCGCCAGCGACGAATCGAGCTATGTAACAGGCAGCACCTACTATGTGGACGGAGGTTTGACGCAACAGGTTACCAAATATTAGAAAATCCTCCGGTAGAGAGATTTTCGAGGCTTTGGGTCGAGCAGGGGGCCTGCTTGACAAAGAGGCTTGTTGACATTTCTGGAAAGGTGTGGTATAGTAGAACAACGGTTTCACAGTTTGAAGAACGGGTGCGGTTGGTTCGGTTGTGTGAGGAGGAATTATCGGCTCCCATTGCATCTCCCTCGGTGCGCCTGCTTCCACTCCTGTTCGGAAAGTGTGACCGTATTGCAACGCGCCATAGGCGCATGTGAAACCCAGAGGGCGATCAATCTTTTAGGCGTCCTCTTTGTGTGAAGGAGTGAAGAATGTCTAAGCGCATCTATGTGGGAGGCCTGCCCTATTCCGCCACCGAGCGGGATGTGGAGGCTCTCTTCTCGTCAGCAGGTACGGTGAAAGA
>NZ_DATGLN010000144.1:0-1401 GCF_035294165.1 Chthonomonas sp. | reverse complement strand
TTTTTGCCAACAAACACGGGGCCTGGGACTATGTGGACTGGTCGCCCGATTTCAACGGCGACAGCCCGCTGGCTCGAATCGCCACCCAAATGTACTACATCAAGGCCGCCAAAGATGCCGCCTTCCTGTTCCAGGAGATGGAGGATGCCGCCAATGCAGAACACTGCCGGCAACTTGCCGAGAGGCTCACTCAGGCCGCACAGCAGCATTGGCTTTCGCCGCAAACCGATACGTTCGGCCTGCGACGCCAGGAGAACGCCATGGCCATTTTCGCCGGTGCAACCACTCCAAAAGAGACGGCGGCCATCTACAAAGCGGTTTTCGCGCCCGATAGCCCGGCCTGGTCTTACATCGCCACACCCTACTACAACAACTACGTGATCTACGCCATGAGCCTTGCCGGCCATACCCATGCGGCGCTCGACTTCATCCGGCGCTTTTGGGGAGGCATGATCGCCGAAGGAGCCACAACCTTCTGGGAGGGCTACGATCCCTCGTGGCCTAAAAAACATTTTCATCTCTATCTGCAGGCGGATAACGGCATGGGCACCTTCGTTAGCCTGTGCCACGGCTGGTCTTCCGGCCCCACGAGTTTTCTCACGGAGTGCGTGCTCGGCGTACGCCCCACCGGAGCCGGCTATTCCACCGCCGTCATCGCGCCCGACCTCGCCGGCCTTCAATGGGCGGAAGGTAATGTGCCCACCCCTCACGGCTTGATACATATCCGTGTTGAGGCCCTTAAGAAGGGTGGGGAACGGGTAGACCTTACGCTGCCCTCTGACGTAAAGGCCGACGTGCAACTGCCTGGGAAGGCGAGACTGATGGGAAGTTCGCTGCAGCCTCAGTTTCAAGCCGACGAAAACCTCTCTCACTTCACTCTCGATCGCCCCGGCCACTACGTTTTCGAGGCGACGGCGGGATAAGGCATGAGGGCTTCACTCGCCATTTCGATCCGCAGGCAAGATGCACACCTGTCATTTCGAGCCGAAGGCGAGAAATCTTGCGTTTCCCTTCCCCGCAGTTCTGAGGGGGTGAGGAGGTGAGGCTGTCAAGGCTGCCAATCTCACGGTTCTAGAGGCAGTTCTGCAAAGCAAGCCTACCTTGTTCGCCCCCTATCCCGTCCTTTCCCCCGATTCGGGAGGTGCTAGCGCACGGCGATGCAGCGGCCAGAGAGATGGACGGGTAAAGAGTATGAAACAGGCCGCTGAGATGCTCACCGCGAGGTGCCCCTCTCCCTGTAGGGGGCGGGGAGTGGGGGCCTGAGAGGACTGTAAGACAAAAACCTGCCTCCCTTCATCCATGAAGGAAGGCAGGAACTACCTAACTCCACACCCTACTATGGCACGGTCACACGGAAACTTCCGCCAAAACTACCTCCGCCATACGTACCACGCACCTGCA
>NZ_DATGLN010000143.1:0-1145 GCF_035294165.1 Chthonomonas sp. | reverse complement strand
CCTGGTAGAGTTACCGTGTTGAGAAATCCTCGTGGGTTTGGAATAACCAAAACGAAGAGGTTGCAAACACGTGCAGGACGTGCATGGCGCAGATAACGAAGAGCCGCAGCCTCTTCCCTGCTACCATGTAATCGCTCTTCGACAACGAAGGGTGTTGACATAGATTTGAACACAAAAGAGAATGCGCCCCACAAAGGCGTGGAGGCGCAGGGACGCTGGAAAGACGAGGCTCATCCGCCTCGTCTTTCTGTTTAGGTTATCCACGATGCGAGGGAGCAGGAACTTCTCCGTCCGATGGCGAAACAAGATGCCGGAGACTTTGTATGGATTTGGAATATGCAGCTTAGCGATATTCGATTCGACACCTACTATCCCTATGCCGCGCTTACAGAGTGTCTGCAGGCACTTGTAGAGGCCTTCCCTCATCTGCTGCGACTGGAAGCGATCGGGAAGAGCTACGAGGGGCGTGATGTGTGGCTTGTAACGGCCACCCGCTTCGACACCGGCCCCGACACCGAAAAACCGGCCTATTGGTGCGACGGCAATATCCATGCCACAGAGGTGTCGGCCTCCTCGGCCTGCCTCTATATTCTGCACTACCTCGCCACCCGCTATGGAAGCGATCCGGACGTTACACGCGCTCTGGATAGCCGCGCCTTCTATGTCGTTCCGCGCGTTAATCCAGATGGAGCCGAACTCTATTTTTCCGATAAACCGCGCTTTCTCCGCTCCAGCGTTCGACCCTATCCCTACGATGAGGAGCCTATAGAAGGCCTGCGTATTGAGGACGTAGATGGAGATGGGCGCATACTGAATATGCGCATCCCCGACCCGAACGGACCGTGGAAAATCCACCCAGAGCATCCGCGCCTCATGGTGCGCCGCGAGCCTACCGAGACCGGAGGAACCTACTATCGCATTCTGCCGGAAGGGATTTTGGAAAATTGGGATGGTTACACCTTAGCGCTGCAGCGCAATAAGGAGGGGCTTGACCTTAATCGGAACTTTCCCGCTCATTGGCGCCAGGAGCATCAACAACGCGGCGCCGGCCCCTTTCCCGGCAGCGAGCCTGAAGTGCACAATCTGCTGCAGTTTATCACGAGCCATCCAAACATCACCGGCGGACTTACCTTCCATACCTATGG
>NZ_DATGLN010000142.1:0-8205 GCF_035294165.1 Chthonomonas sp. | reverse complement strand
CTTGTAGTAGAAACCCTCCAGAGCCGCGATGGAGGTGAGCTTGAGAAGGTTTTTATAGCCCTGCAAATTGCGGGCTAATAAGACCATGTGGTAGGCTGCCTGGTCGAGCTTGGGTTGTTTGTCGGTACAACGGCGTGGGGCGACATAGGCCTCCACTCCGAGGATGGGCTTCACTCCCGCCGCCTTACAGCGCTCATAAAAGTCCGCCACCCCGTACATTACGCCATGATCGGTGAGTGCGAGAGCGGGCATCTCTAGCTCTGCAGCGCGCTGTATAAGCGCATTCAGACGATTGGCCCCGTCTAAAAGGCTGTACTCCGAATGGCAATGGACGTGAACAAAGCTGCTCGACATGGCGACTACTCCCGAAAATGGAAATGCAGGCAAGATGCGACGTGTTTCGATCCTCACCGACGCTCAAACGCCGGTGCCACCTGGCGCAACAGCGAGACTGTTGTCACCCGAGTTTTTCTACAAACGCGGCAGATGCCGTTATTTAGTGCTATCGAACTCGACCGCCGCTATATTTAGAAACTCGCTGCTATTTTAACGGTTTTCCCCCTTTGTGAAAAGTAGACAAAGTTCTATTCTCGAAAGCCTCCATCGTTTCCTGCCAACAGGCCCTATACCCCAATATACCAAAACCGAACTTTACCATCCGCATCAAAAACCAACTTAGCGTGTAAACTAGAAGAGTTAAGCGATAGCCGTCTGCGACTTTTGCCCGTGCTTCCGCAGTAAGAAAAAAAGAGGAGGTAGCGCAAGTGGCCGAAAAACCGATAACCAGCCCCATTGAGGCACCGGAGCATGTGCCCGATTTAAGGCGTTTGCGCCTACTTTATGGCATTATCTTTCTATTGTTGGCAGCTATCGTTGCTCGTCTCTGGTATTTGCAGGTAGTGGAAGGCAAAGAGCTTGCCGAACAGTGCCAAAACCTTCAATACAAGCACATTCGCCGAACCGCCCCTCGAGGCCTCATCGAAGATAGAAACGGGCATATTCTTGCCGCTAACCGACTGCGCTACATTATCTCCGTCTTTCCAGACGATGTTCGCAAGCATCCGCAAACGCTTTCACGTCTGGCCGAACTGCTTAACCTTTCCGAACCCGACCTTCAAAGCCAGTTAACAAAGTGGGTGCAGCAAGTCAGTCGCTACGACCCAATGCCCATTGATAAGGATGTGGACATCAAGACCCTCATCCGCGTGGAAGAGGAGAGCTTTGACTTGCCCGGGGTCTTCATTACGCGCGAGCCGGTTCGATACTATCGCGACGATGGGCTTTGCTCGTCCTTTCTTGGCATCACCCGCCCTATTACCAGCGAACTCTATGCGCGTTGGAAAAGTCGGGGCTACCACATGAACGACCAGGTAGGCATTTTCGGCCTTGAACGCACCTACGAGCAGATGCTTCGCGGTCAGGCGGGCGAAACCGACTACGAGACGGATGCGCGCGGGCGTATCTTGGGTCAGGGGCAGGAGATCGCGCCTATTCCGGGGAAAACACTTAGGCTAGCGCTTGACTTTGGACTTCAAAAGGTGGCGGCACAGGCTTTAGCGGATACAGGCCACCGCGGAGCCGTGGTAGCACTAGACCCCAACAACGGTGGGGTGCTCGCCTTTGTTAGTTGGCCCTCTTACGACCTAAACCAGTACGGAAAGATATATGGCAAGCTGCTCAAAGACCCGGCCCACCCCTTAATTAACCGTGCTTCGGACAGCGCTTTTGCTTGTGGTTCTACCTTCAAACCCATCACAGCAACTGCCGGTTTGCAGAGTGGGGTCATCACCCCACAAACTCAGTTCTACTGTCCCGGCTACTTGCGGCTCGGCTCCCGACTTTTTCACTGCGACGAGGTGCACGGCGCCACCGGCTTTTATCGGGCTATCGGTGCCTCCTGCAACGTCTACTTTTTTCATGTGGGGCTTCTGGCCGGTCCGGAGGCGATTGTGGCTTGGGCGAAACGCTACGGGCTTGGAAGCCGTACCGGCATAGATATTCCCACCGAAACGCCCGGCCTGCTGCCCTCGCCGGAGTGGAAAAAAAAGACAGGGCGAGGCCCTTGGTATCCGGGCGATACCCTCAACCTTTCCATCGGGCAGGGATATCTGAGGGTCTCACCGCTTCAACTCGCCGACTACGTGGCGGCCATCGCCAACGGTGGCACGCTGTGGCGCCCCCATTTTGTAGACGCTATTGTTGACCCTATCACCGGTAAAGTGCAGCCTGTTGAACCGAAAGTGCGTGGCCAGATAGGCTTTAGCCTGGCAACACGACAGGCTATTGTTCAAGGGATGGAGATGGCCGTTCAACCCGGCGGCACGGCTGCAGGGATCGCTATTCCGGGGCTTTCCATCGCCGGTAAAACCGGTACGGCCCAGGCCTATAGTCAAGGCAAAAAAGAGGACAATGCCTTCTTCATCTGCTTTGCTCCTGTGCAGCATCCACGCATCGCCATCGCTGTTATGGTAGAAGGCGGCGGCTACGGGGCACAGGCGGCAGCCCCCATCGCCCAGAAAATGCTGCGCTACTACTTTTTCCACCGTACGCAACAGGTCGCTTTGGTCCATAGGTGACTACTCCTTGGTTCAAGCCTAAGGGCCTCTTGGCGCCTTCGCCCTTCAGCCGGATAATGCGCCGACTTAAGCGTTTTTGCGCTCAGTTTGCCCGTTTGGAGAACGGCCTAAGTGCTATAGAGCGTGAGCGTTTCCAGCCGCTGTTGCCCAGTCTCCTGTCGCATTGCAGGCGCCTGGCTATAGAGCCAACGGCACCCCTTCCCGGTTAAAGGTGCGGGGCTTTCTGCCGAATTTTCTGTAAAATGTAGATATAACATCGTATCTTTAAAAAGCGAGAGGGCTGCAGGCCGTGTTGATGCGACTTTCTGTGCGGAATCTAGCGATTATTGACCAGCTCGACATCGAGTTCTATCCGGGCTTCAATGTGCTTACCGGAGAGACAGGAGCTGGCAAATCTATTCTCATTGACGCGCTCGGCCTCGCATTGGGAGAACGGGCAGACCCCACCATGGTGCGTGCCGGTGCCGACAAGGCGATGGTAGACGCTCTGTTTGACCTCAGTCGCCTGCCGCACATCGCCCAGATCGCCCAAGAGATGGGCTTTGAACCCGAAGAGGGTCTCTTGCTGCTCTCGCGAGAAATACAGTCCAACGGGCGTTCCCTTTGCCGCATTGCCGGCCGCCCCGCCACCGTGGCCCAGCTCAAAACGCTTGCCGAATGGCTGATAGACCTTCACGGTCAACATGAACATCAGTCCCTGCTTTCGCAATCGCGTCATCGGGATATTCTCGACGAGTGGGGTGGTCAACCGATTCTGGAAGTAAAATCCGCTCTCGCGGCCACATGGGCAGAACTGCAGAACTTACGCCAAGAGCGGCAGGCCTTGGAAAAAGAGGCTCGCGAGCGAATGCATCTGCTCGACCTCTATCATTTCCAGCTTCGCGAGATCGATTCGGCCAAACTTGTTGTGGGAGAGGATGAGGAGCTTGCCGCCGAACATAGGCGCGTGGCCAATGCGCAACGCTTGGCAGAGAATGTGACCACCGCCCTCTTAGGGCTAAGCAATGAGGATGCGGGTGGTGCCATTGAAACGCTCGATAGGGTGGAACGGGCGTTAGCAGAGGCGGCCTCTTTCGACGAGAGGCTAAATGCACCGTTAGAGACGGTTCGCTCGGCCCTCTACGAGCTGAGTGAGGTTGAGCGCGAACTTGGCCGGTATCAAGAGAACATCGAGTTTTCTCCGGAGCGGCTGCAGGAGATCGAGGAGCGGCTAGAGCTGTTACGCACACTTAAACGCAAGTACGGAGCCACTATCGAAGAGATTTTGCAGTATCGTGAGGAAACCGAACGCAAGCTCGATGCTCTCACTCACAGTGAAGAGCGCAGCCGCGACTTGGATCACGCAATAGCCCGTTTAGAGGCGACGCTGGCCGAGCAATGCGAGCGACTTAGCAACCTGCGCCGGGTCGCCGCCGAAGAGTTCCAGAAGCTGATACAACGCGAACTGCAGGAGCTTGGCATGGAGCGTGCCCGTTTCAGCGTGGAACTGCAGCCCACGGAACCCACTTTGCAGGGTGCCGATCGCATAGAATTCCTTTTATCTACCAACCCCGGCGAGCCGCTGAGGCCGCTTGTGAAGGTGGCCTCTGGGGGCGAAATCTCTCGGGTGATGCTTGCCGTGAAGACGGCCATGTCGTTACGTCAAGAGCTGCCCACCATGGTTTTCGATGAAATAGACGTGGGCATTGGGGGTCGTACGGCGAGCGTGATCGCCGAAAAAATGGCGGTACTTGCAAAAAGGGCACAGCTGCTTTGTATTACCCATCTCGCCCCCATTGCAAGCCGCGCCGAGCATCAGTTTGCCATCGAGAAGCGGGTTGAGGGCGAGCGCACAACGGTGCAAGTAACTCCGCTCACCTCTGAACAGCGTATCGAAGAGATTGCCCGTATGTTAGGCGGCAACGCCGTTACCGACACGGTGCGCCAGCATGCCCGCGAGATGCTCGCTTCGCGCTCGTCTTAGCGCCTCCCTAGGCGCTAAAGAAGCGGCTCGGTGTATACGGTGGTGGTCTCAACAATGCGACGGAACCACTCGCCCGAAGGGGAGAGCATGGGCAGCCACCATGCAGAAGGCCGATGATCGGTATGAGGAAGCCCACGCAAAGTGAGGAGAGCATATCGCACAAGTTGAAGGCGTGCTCGCTCCGCCTCCAGCTGCACCTCCGAGCGGGTAGTTCGTGCCGCTTGCGCCTTTTCGCCACGCTCCTGCCTTAGAAGGGCTGCACGTAACGAGACGATCTGGATGCGCGTCTGCTTCTTCTCATGGGCAATGCGCTCTAGTGTGGCCCTGTACTGCTCGCGTTGTGCCTGTGCTTCGGCGTTCCACTCTTTCACACTGCGATAGTGCTGTCCCATCTCGCGCTGCACAACCTGCTCCTGCTGTTTCAGGCGATAAAGGCGTTCATGCGCGGCCTTAAGGCGTTCCCGCAGCGGCTGCACCTCCTTCTGCAGCTCAATAAGCTGGCGATTGGCCGTAGTGTACTCCGTTGCCCGATCGGCCCAAGCGCCAACGGGGTCTTGCTGCTCTAAAAAGCGGATCAAGTCCAGCGGTTTACGAAGCGCTTTGATCTGTTGGGTAAGCCGCTCTTGGCGCTCTAGAGACGACCTCCAGCCGGCGGCAAACTCCGAGCAGAGCAGCGACGTGCGGCCAAATGCATGGGCGATATGCGCTGTGGGACGCAGCGTCGCGTTGGCGACCTCCAAAGAATCCCACGTTCGATAGCGCAAGCGTAACAGGGGATGAACCTCGATGGGGATGCCCTGCTGTCTCAACTGCTGATTCATCTGCCGAGTGCGCCAGACATACATCGAACCCTCTTCATTGAAGACACAGATAAACTCCTGGGCGAACATCGAGATAAGCGTAATGGCTTTTCCAACTAAAGTGATCTGATCCCCAAGGCGCGCGGTAAGCACTTCGGCCAGCGCCTCTACCGTTTCGATGGGTGTTTTGAGCGGGATGGCGATGGGCGCGCGGGTTTCGATGAAGAGCACACGTGGCGTTATTCTTAAGGTGCCACGGCCTCGTCCCGGCACAAGGCAATCGAAGGGAAGCGCCCCAGGCCCGAAGCGATCGAGGGTGTAGATTTCGCTGCCTGCCACCACGCTGTTGTAGGCCTGCACAGCGGTTTCGCGTGTGGCAGGATCGAGGAAGAGCGACACGATGCGAAATCGTGGCAGCGAAGCGGTGTGTGTGTTGAAACGCAGTAGGTCGGAGGTGCAGGTAACTTCGAGGTCGGTGGGCGGATGGCCGAGGAGCAGCGAATAGAGGTGAGGCAGGAGGGCGCGATAGAGCTGGGAGAGCGTGGCATCGGGATGCTGCTGACAGTAGTTCTTACACCACTGCAGCAGCGCCTCCCCCACTTTGCGCGCTTCCTGATGACAACATTGCGGGCCGATCTGCTGCCAGCTATTTTCAAACCCCCAAGAGAGCAGTTGCAACAGCCCTTCTTCCACATCTTTCAGACGAACAGAGTTGGCGATAAGGTCGCTCGAACCCAAATAGGCCAGCCCGCGCCAGCCCCACGCTTCGGTTACCTCGTCAATAAAGGCCTGTTTGCCGCGTGGGTCTGCACTGGCAAGGCGACGTAAGGGAACCCTATGGGCGGTAAAATCGTGCCGTGTGGGAAACGTTTCGCTGCCGAACAGGGCCGAAATCTCCCCGGCAGCCGACCAGAGCGCCCGTGTAGAGCCATCGTTGTGGGGTAGCAAGGCAAAACGCGCCTCGCCGGCATTAGGAAGGCGCGTGCGGGCAAAGTAGTCCGTATCATGAACACCCACCACCATTCTGCCCCCAAGCTGCGCCTGATCGAGCAGGCGGCGCAAAACGGCCTTCATCGGCTCATCCCAAAACACGGTTTGGCCAAGCGCAAGAAAGGCGGTTTCCGGGTAGCGTTGACGTAGGCGATGAAGAACGTCAATGGAAGCGCTTATCGTGTCGTTTCCACTCATGCGATTGAAAACTCCAAAGCGGAGAGACTCTTAGGAGAGTTACGAAGCGCACAAGAGGTCAGTTCCTTCGGGCGCATTAAACCTCGCTCTCCTTTCCAAAAACGGGTAAGCGTCGGGGCAAGAACAGGTAGAGGTACCAGAAAACGCCGTTCAGTCCGGCGAAGGTAAGGCGAAGCCATGCGGGCAGCGCGAGGTGTGAGAACATGCCCTCGATCAGACCGGCAAAAACAAAGAGCGGAATGGTTCCCAGCAGCAGTTGAACGCCCTCTTTACCGGCTCGTAAAAAGGCCTCTCTACGGCGATAGGGACCGGGAAAGAGGAGAGCTGCCCCCATCATAAGGCCGGCAGCCCCTGCGATGAGCGTGGCCGTGATCTCGGCAACGCCATGGGGCAAGATGCCGGGCCAAAAGGTGGCGTGACGATGCACTTGGGTCATTAAGGCCGACATCGCTCCCAGCACCGCCCCATTGTAGAACAACAGATAGGCGGAGGGAACGCAGAGGGCTGGGCCTGTGGCGTAGGCCATAACGGCCACCTGAAAGTTGTGCGTCATCAGCATGCCCGAAAAGGCCGCCGAAGGAGGTGATGCGATCTTGCCGCTTTTCCAGACGCGCACACTCGCCTGGAACTCTTTGGGAATAAACAGATTGAGCCGCGGCGGCGAGGTTATAACCATCCAGTAGGCCAGCCCAACACCGACGAGAAAAATGGCCAGAGCCGCCAGAAAATAACCGCACCGGCGTTGCAAAAGGGTTGGAAATTCATAGAGGTAGAAGCGGCGAACGGTCTGAAGCGGGAATGTGGAGGTCTCGGCCTCGTATAAAATCGCTTGGGCGCGCCCTACCAACCCATTGAGATAGCCCACAATATCTTCGCTAAGCGCCTGAGCCGATGCATAGGCAAGATCGGAGGAGACACGCCGATAGAGCCTCATAAAGCGCAACAAGTCCCCTCTATCTAGCGCACGCACCCCTTGGCGCGTATCGGCTTTCCGGACAATACGGCTTAACTCTTGCCAATCGGCCTGACGTTCATTCACAAAATCCTGCTCATTCATCGGCTTGCACGCACTCCGGCACCTCGGCTGTCCACTGCCTCAATACTCCATAATACCTTAATCGCCGACAAAGAAAACCGCAGAGAAAGCAAAATCCACATCTCCTGTCCTCGTTCTCCCTCATAGGGGAAGATACAAACAAAGCAAACTTACGCTCGGATCTCTTCTACAACCGTTCTTTTGGCAACTAACCAAACTATCCCCTATCTCCCTGGCCGCTGTACTGCTGTCTGCAAGACGGAAAGGACGGGATAGGGGGCGAGCGAGATTGGCTTGCTCTGCAGAACTGGCTCTAGAGCGGTTTCATTTTAAGGAGTCGTTAGAGTTAAGAGTTATGCCCAAAGATAGTCTTCCTCTTGACATCTAGGCACAGACGTGTTACAATTTAATATGTGAAATGGGCCACTTGCATAAGTATTCTTTTCTGTGAAATGCAAGACGATTTAAAAGAGAGACGTTTGCAAGTTTCGTACTCTTTTGTGTTTTGCCTCGCACCGTAGCGGCCTACCGAGGACGGATACCTTCACACAGATGTCGTGCGTTCCATGCCTCTCCCCATACCGGAGGAGATGAGGCTTTTAGGTTCCTGAACCATAAGGAACCTTTCGCGCAAACCGGTCA
>NZ_DATGLN010000141.1:0-1253 GCF_035294165.1 Chthonomonas sp. | reverse complement strand
GGAACCCTTGAGTACTGGCTGCTCACGGGTAAAACTGTATGCAGGTTTGGTCCCCCGCTAAAACTCAAGCCGTATCACTTGCCCGATGCCTAGTTACATGACAAAAAGGAGGAGAGCATGGTGACGGCGCATCTTCAACATCCTGCCAATCAGTCTGGGCGATCACCCTCCGTCGCCCCGGCTACCGTGACGTCCAATCGTTTCCTGAGTTTATTGCTGCGGGTGAGATCGCTCCGCCTCGTTGCGTGGCTTTATTTGATCTGTGTGCTTCCGACGACAATCTTTCTGTGCTTCCTAATCCCGCCCATGCAAGTCTCCGATGAAGGGCGGCATTTCCTCCGAGCTTATGAGTTCTCGCGAGGCCAAATGCTGCCGGATACCGGTTTTAGTCACGGTCTATTTGCCTGGGACTCCCATGGGAAACCGACGCCGGGAGTCTTGTATACGGCAGGAGGCATTGTTCCCGTTGCGGTTGCCAATTTCGTCCGCGATAAAGTAACTTCTGCGGATTTCTTACTCCGTGAGTACCATTTCCCCAGCATCGCGAGCCGCCTGCGCGATCTCGATGCCGCCGCTCAGAAGCCGCCGCGCCGCGAACAGCAATTTATCGCTTTCCCCGGTTCCGCAGTTTATGCTCCCACCTTGTACCTGCCGCAGATTGCAGGTATCTTATTCGCTCGTCTTATTTCAGACAAAACTTACATATGGTTTTATGCAGCCCGTATTGCTAATGCAACAGCCTCCGTTCTCTTAGTCTTTTTGGCTTTGCTTCTTGCGCCAGGTTATGAACTTCTCCTCCTGGTGCCCACTATCCTGCCCATGGCTCTGCACCAATTCAGCTCCGCTTCCTGTGATGCCGGCATTATCGCGGTAAGCATTCTGTTTGTGTCTTTATGTTTGCGTTTCTTGAAATCCGATCGCCTTCTGCTTCGCATTGCGCTTATCCTCTGTCTGGTTTTTCTGGCGGTAGCAAAGCCAGTCGATCTGCCATTTGGGCTGTTGCTGATCGGGGCTTACAAACGGCTGGGATGGCGTCAGGCCATTCTGTTTTGCTCCTTTGCGCTTGCTATCGCAACCGGGGCGTATCTTGCTTGGTCCCATCTCGTCCGGCTTTTCTTCGATATGGTGGGCTGGGATGCTCCCCACCACAACCCGGGCGCGCAGTTCCGCTTCACCATCGCGCATCCCCTGAACTTCACGAAAATCGTTCTGCACAGTGTGGTCTCCGATAGCCATCGAGTACTCGAAGAGAT
>NZ_DATGLN010000140.1:0-1084 GCF_035294165.1 Chthonomonas sp. | reverse complement strand
GACATTTTGTAGTAAAACTGTTTAGAACAGAGAGAAAGGAAAATGTCAGATGAGCAACGATCAAAAGATTATCAAGAACAAGGTAGGCCTGCTAAAGCTGGCCGAGACGCTGGGCAGCGTCTCGGAGGCCTGCAAGGTGTTGGGCTACTCCCGGGACAGCTTTTACCGATTCAAGGAGTTATACGAGAAAGGGGGCGAAGTCGCCCTCAAAGAAATCAGCCGGAGAAAGCCAATCCCGAAGAATCGGGTGGAGCCGGCGATCGAGCAGGCGGTGATCGAGATGGCCATAGAAAACCCGGCCTTGGGACAGGTTCGGGTGGCCAACGAACTGACCAAACGCGGGCAGTTCGTCTCGCCCACGGGGGTACGCAGTATCTGGCTGCGCAACGATCTGCAGACCTGCGCACGAAGGCTGAAGGCGCTGGAAGCACGGCAGGCGCAAAATGCGGGCCTGGTGCTGACCGAGCAGCAGGTCCGCGCCCTGGAGAAATCCAAACAGGAAAAGGAAGCGCACGGCGAGATCGACACCGCGCATCCCGGTTATCTGGGGGCGCAGGACACCTATTACGTAGGCACAATCAAGGGCGTGGGCCGACGTTTATCGACACCTATTCGAAGGTGGCGTTTGTAAAGCTCTATGACCGCAAGAACGCACTGGTTGCCGCCGACATGCTGAACGACCGGGTTCTTCCTTTTTTGGAAGAAGAAGGGGTTCCCCTGCTACGCATCCTGACCGACCGGGGAACTGAGTTCTGCGGCAACCGAGAACATCACGAATACCAGCTCTATCTGGCAGTGGAGAACATCGATCATTCCAAGACCAGGGCTTATTCGCCCCAGACCAACGGCATCTGCGAGCGTTTTCATCGCACGATGCAGGACGAGTTCTACAGCATTGCTTTTCGCAAGCGGCTCTACCAGAGTGTGGAGCAGTTGCAGGCCGATGTCGATGACTGGATTCGCGAGTACAATGAAGTTCGGCCCCATTCAGGTAAGTACTGTTTCGGCAAGACACCCATGCAAACCTTCCTGGATGCAAAGCACCTTTCCGATGAAAAGCAACTCGACCGTCTTCCTGTCGGGA
>NZ_DATGLN010000139.1:0-2300 GCF_035294165.1 Chthonomonas sp. | reverse complement strand
ACGTCGCGTTAGCGGTCTTTCCTTGCTCTTCTCACGAAGATGGGAAAGCAGTTCCGGATCCTGCATAATCGTTCCTCCTTGTTCAATCCTCTTGCGGGGTTCCGATTAGGAACGGAGACCTCCGGCAAGTGCGAGAGAAGCGTTGGTTAAAAGCAGCTCGATTAGGACAATAGCACCCTTATGCCTTATGGAAAAAGTGCTCCAAAACCGATCACACTATCATTGTAACGCACCTGCATCCGATTGTCAAGTTTTTGAAAGCCTATTCATCGGCAAAAGCCCGAAAGCCGCGCTCCTACCTTGACGTTTTCCTTGCGAATAAGTAGAATACGCAACATGTCGGACTCAAATGTTTTGCCCGCTTCGGAAAAAGCGATGGTGGAACCGTTCCCGTCGAACTACTCGGGACGCACGCCGCTGTTAAAACAGTATTTTGCTACCCGTAACGAGCGCCCAGGCGTCATTTTGTTGATGCGTGTGGGCGACTTCTTCGAGGCCTACGGAGAGGACGCGGAGACCATTGCCCGTGAGCTTCAGATCGCCCTCACCGGTCGTGATGACGGAGGCATACGGGTGCCCATGGCCGGCGTGCCCCATCACTCGGTGGAGCGCTACATCGCTCGACTCATCGCACGTGGCTATCGTGTGGCCCTCATGGATCAGATAGAAGACCCTCGATTTGCCAAAGGGCTGGTGAAACGCAAGGTCACACGGGTGGTTACCCCCGGCACCGTGCTTGAAGACGCCATGCTCGATTCGCGCAGCAACAACTACCTTGTGGCGGCCGTCATCGGCGACCCGGTGGCCGGGGTGGGCGTGGTGGATGTCTCTACGGGCGAGTTTCTTACCACCGAGATCGAAGGAGAGCGACGCAAAGAGCGACTTCTTGAGGAGATCGCGCGTCTTGAGCCGGCGGAGATTTTGGTGCCGGAGGGGGTGGATGCAGAGCTGATCGAGGCCATCAAGGCCACCTGCACCGGTTCGGTGACCATCGTGCCCTCCGCCGAGGGAACACAGCGCTCCACCAGCACGGATAGTCGCCGCCTGCTGTTAGCCCATTTTCAAACGCAGTCGCTGCGCGGTTTCGGCTGTGAGGAGTATACGGCGGGCATAGATGCCTGTGCACTTATTTTGCGCTACCTTCGCCAAACCCAGATGGGGGCACTGGCGCATATTCGTAGCCTCGCCACCTACTCCACCGAGGAGTTTATGACGTTAGACTCGGCGGCGCGGCGTCATCTTGAGCTTACCGCCCCCATGGGTGAGGGTGGCAAGCAGCGCACTCTGCTAGGCGTACTGGATGAAACCCTCACCCCCATGGGGGGACGCCTGCTGAAACGGTGGATCGAGGAGCCGCTGCTAGATGTGGGGCGCATTCAACGGCGCCAAGAGGCTGTGGAGGAGCTGGCACGTGACCCCATTCGCCGAGGAGACCTGCGCGACCTGCTGAGAGGGATGGGAGACATCGAGCGCCTTGTAAGTCGTGCTGCTGCCGGGCTGGCCAACGCCCGCGACCTGGTGGCCTTGCGCAATGCGCTGCTTCGGCTGCCGAACATCGCCACCACGCTCGCCGGTGCGCGCAGCGAGAAACTGCGCGATCTGGCCTCTCGCCTCGCTTGCCCGCTCGACATCGTGGAGAGGATCGGCCGAGCGATTCAAGACGACCCTCCGGCCGGCCTGCGCGAGGGAGGGCTTATCCGCCCCGGCTATCATGCGGAGCTTGATAAACTGCGCTCCGTCTCCGCCGATGCGAAAGCCTACATCGCCAACTTAGAGGCCGCCGAGCGGGAACGCACCGGCATCGCTTCGCTGAAAGTCGGCTACAACGCCGTGTTCGGCTACTACATCGAGGTGACCAAGGCCAACCTCTCCAAAGTGCCCGGCAACTACCTGCGCAAACAGACCACGGCGAACGCCGAGCGCTACATCACCCCTGAGCTCAAAGAGTATGAGGCGCTGGTGTTGGGCGCCGATGAAAAAGCAATTGAGCTGGAGTACGAGCTGTTTCTAGGGGTGCGAGAGCGGGTTGGAGAGGCGGCTCCCGAAGTGTTGGCCGTGGCGCGCGCGGTGGCCGAGCTGGATGTGCTGGCAAGTTTTGCCGAAACGGCCGTACGCCACCGTTATGTGCGTCCCGAGGTGCATGATGGGGACTCGATCCATATTCTCGGCGGACGCCACCCCGTGATAGAGCGCATCGGTCTTGAAGGCGACTACATCCCCAATGATTGCCACCTCGACGAGGAGAACCGGCTGCTTATCATTACAGGCCCCAACATGAGCGGCAAATCCTCTTACCTTCG
>NZ_DATGLN010000138.1:0-14943 GCF_035294165.1 Chthonomonas sp. | reverse complement strand
AAGTGAGAGCGTGTTGAAGTGAAGGGTCGTAGGGGTAACCCTTGAAGGGAGGGCATCGGCCTTGAAGAGCTGGCAAGAGAGACACCTGTCATTTCTTGTGAAATAGACACTTGTCATTTCGAGCCGAAGGCGAGAAATCTTGAGTTTCAATACTACCCGTTCTGAGGACAAGTGCGTGTGCTTTGAAGGGGAAAGAGGGCTAGAGCGATTAGTTTCCGGTTCTAGCGACAACCTGCAAAGCAAGTTCAGTTAGGGGAAGCAAGCTTCCCCTAACTGATTTGAAAGCGCCGCCGCTCAGGCCTTTATGTAGCGCATGGCAGGACGCTCGTTGCGCCCCCGCCCCTTGGGGTTGATTCCACACAGATAGAGCGCCGTAGCGTACACATCGCCATGATTGGGCACCCAAGCGTCTTTAGAGGGAGTCCTCCCCGGAAGCAACTCGCCGGTAATCGGGTCGTAGGCCGGGTCCATGGTGCCGTCCGGCAGAAGAGGGATGGGCATCCCCGTTTTTTGGCCTACGCCGCCAAACTGTGAATTTCCGCGAACGCCTGCCCCTAAAAAGGCCGCCCCGGTTACGCGCCAATGTTGGGAGATGTCCTGGTCGTATATCAGCTTGTCCTTCTCCGCATCGCTGATATTCATCTGTTGGATGGCGCGCACATCGCCACGGATCGTGCGCCCGAACTCGGAGGTGATGACGATCGTCGTGTAGTCGAACAGGCTCTTGCCGGTGTTCTTGTAAGGCGTGCTCTTTAACAACTCGACCAGCGTGTTCAACGGCTTCCAGAGATTCTCACGCATCATGTTCGTCTGATCTGGCATGCCGATCGGCGTTCTGCGATCCGGCCCCCACAGGCCACGACGCGCGTAATGGCTATCAAATAGGCGAATATCACGCGACTCGATGAAGAAGCAGGTCGAAAGCCCCGCGCGCATCAGCTCATAGGCCATCATCGCCTGCACATTCGTCGCCGGCGTGAACTTGGTACGCGCCTTATTGCCGTTCACGCTGGTATAGGTGATCATCTCGTCTTCGGGCTTGATGTCGAACTTCTCGCGCAGAATGGGGTCGTTGAAGAGGTTATTGATGAGGTTAGCATCAAGCCGCTTGCCTGCCCGTGCCAAATTGTTGTAGATGCCAAGCGCCGAATCGTAGCTGCGAATAACCTCCATATGGTTATCACGGGTGAGATAGGCGCTCATGTTGTCCACAAAACGCTCGATCTGGCTGTTCACCACGTCGGAGGAGTTCTGCTGCATTCGCATAAGGAATCGCTTTAGGTTCGCCGGTGTGCCCGCATAGATGGTATGCGCCCATACCGGCCCTAGGTTTGGATAAAAGCCTCTCCGCCCCGTATACTGCTGCTCGTTCAATTCTCCATCGGCAAGCCACCAAAACCAACCGATGTTGGGCAAAACATAGGGACGCCCGTAGACCTCCGCAAAGGCCTGCATCACATCCCGCTCGTCCGGCTGACGTTCGTCGGTAAGTACAAGATTATAGGAACCCATATGCACGTTTAAGCGCTCGCCTGAATGGAACTCACCGGTGTCCATTGAGCTAAGCACGGCCATATAGGGAAAATGCTCTTTGCCCTCCTCGGCCAGATAACCGTACCGAATATTGCCCTGTTTGTAGATGCCATAGTGTGGCTCGCCAAAGTGAAGCACACGATAGAACTCATCGCTGATCCGGTCTGGTGGGAGGCGATGGATCACGTTGTTGGGCGTCATCAGGGGGCTGAACATGTCGTAACTTTCCCAGCCACCCTCCAGGTACCAATAGATGAGGAACCGCGGTTCATCGCCTTCCTGCGCCATCTCATGCACCATCTCCGCCGTGCGCCGCGTGGTTACCGGCGCCCCATAGGCTTTGAAGTAGGCCAGAAAATCCAAAGCGCAGATGGACGCAAGCCCCATGCCGGCACGGCGCAGAAACTCCCTGCGACTGAAGAAGCCGGCATTTCCCGGATGCTCGCTAGGAGCCGGACGGAGAATGACCTCGTCGGAAACTCGACACTCCGGTATTCGCTCGGAACGAAAATCTCGCATCTCTGTATTTCTCCCTATCTTGTTGCCCTATTCCTCATGAACCTAGCCGTGCGACACGCGGGCTTGTGCGCTCTCTTGTCGGCTCTTCCGGGCTAGAGGCAGGGGATGGGCGGACGCTCCCGTTGAGATATTCTGGGCTGAGCACAATCGCGCGGATCAGCCCCTCGATATCGTAGTGATTGGCTTTCTCGGTTTCCCAAAGACGATGGTACAGGCCTCTCTCGTCTTTGTCCCAGCGCATCTCGCGCCCGAAGTAGAACACGAAATGCGTCTGGATCATCGTGCGAATGAAACGCTCTGTGTTGACGGCCTTCTCGGCAAAGGCCTGCATGCCCTCCCCTTTGAACGGATAGCTGGGCACAAGCTGATGATCCGTATCGTCAATCAGGTTGCCCTGGCTGTCGCGCTCATGATAGACCCCGTCATCCGTGAAGCGCGAGCGTTGATATGCGAGGGGCGTTAACACCTGGTGACACGTAAAACAGACCGTTCCTGGCGTGGTGGTCTGTACGGCGGTAATGCCCTCACGCATCTTTACGATCGCCTCCGGCACAATAAACACATAGCCGAGGAACTTCTCGAGCACCTGGGCAGAATAGTTGAAATGCGGCAGTCCGGGCTTGCCTTCGATAAAGCCCTTCATCGTTAAGACGCCGCTGTGGCCGTAGTAGGCAGGGCGTGGCTCGACCTTCCAATCCGGCGTCACCGTGTAATCCGCCGTGAGAATCTCCTTGAAGGGATGATGATGGAGCGCGATCCATGTCCACAATCGCACCGGTTCATCATCGGTAAGAGAACCGTGGCTCTCTAAGTACAGCCGAATACGGCGGAAGTAGAAATCGGCAAACTCTTTAGAGTGCAGATAGTGATTGACGAACGAAGAGAGCGGGGCACCTGCATCCAACTGCGCGATCTCGGCCTGCGTGGGCGGCCGGGCCACCAAATCCTGCGCAATTTTCACCAGCTGCAGCCTGCGCCGTATCTTGGGGTTCGTGGTTACCGCCAACGAGAGCGGCCGGGTGAAAAGAAAGTCGGGATGCTTCATTAACAGCCGACATAGCCCTTCCCAAGCCGCCTGTTGCGCCGACATGGGCGGCACGGTGAAGCGCAGAACCGCAGTATGGACATCCTTTATCGCCACACGCGCTCCCCCTATCTGCCGCCAAGTATATTCGAGCGGAGAGCGCTGTAGGTTAAAGGAGGCGCTCGCATCTAACGTGATCATGGCTCCCACGTGGGCGCGAGGCGGCGCGACGATGGTGAGAATGGGAGTTGAGGCCAGAGCATGCACCGTAAGCGGTACATGGCTTGAATGCCCCTCGTGCCCCGGATAGCCGAACTCAATGCGATAGAAGGCTGTGGGTTGCCACTCTTTGGCGTGCACATCCGGCCGATAGTACAGCCGCAACTTGCCCTTTAGGCTCTCATTGTTGCCGTCGCTGAGAATGTGGGGGCTAATGGCCTGATAGAACTGGCCATACTCCTCCCCCAAAGTGCCCCAGCCTTGTTGCCCGTCCGCCTCGTTGCTTTTAACGTAAAAGTCGGCAAGCGGCGGCTGGCTCCCCTTAGCGACATCGGGCACAAAATGCACGGCATCGGCCGCAACAAGACCTTGCGTCCCTGCGTTGGATATCTCCACTCCATCGCCCTTGCCGAACTGAAAAGCGACATCGGGGCTAAAGGTGGAATGGGTATCGTCTGTCTCATCCACATAGAAGGTCACCTGGCCTTGTGGCGGCAACGGCGGTAGCGGTGGCTGTGCCGACGTAGAAGGACTATGGGAATGAATCTCCACTAAGGTCTCGGTAGCGTTGCGTCCCTCGTAAACGGTACGCCCATCTATCTGTGTGGTCTGCACCGGATGATAGCGCCAATCTAATGTCAATATGTATTTGCCGGTCTGCGCCACTTTCAACGGGATGGTGATCTGCCCTTCGCCTCCATCTCTATCATCCTCTTCGTAGGAAGCTATCCCATCGCGCTCAGTCAAATGCCATGCGCCCTGCGCAACGACGCCGGCATCTTTCATGGAGATCAGGTGTGTTGTTTCATTGGGCAGTGGCCCTGTCACTTCAAGGCCGCTCACCTCAACAACGCCCTGATGGCCCTCGTTGGAGATAGTCACAAACTGCCCATTATCGCCGGCCTTTAGCAGCACCGGGGCACCTAGCGTCCATTTCGCGAGCTTCTTATCCGAGCTGGTGTGCGACGTATCGTTTTCATTGACCAACGTCTGCTGCAAACCGTAGGAGTCGTTTACGACTTCAATGCGCACTTGGCGCGTTGCTGTATGTCCTTCGGGGTCTTTGGCCGTCAGCTGAAACTGCAGGGCATAGCTGCTTTGTGCCACCTGCGGGGCTGCCCGATAGATGGCCCGCAGGAAGTCGTACGACTGCTGTAGTTCCATGGGGGTTGGAGGTCGAAACAGCATCCGCTGATAGAGCAGCGTGATATCATGCTGATAGAGAGGATCGGGTTTGGGGCTAGTCAATGGAGAACGGGCAGGAATGCGCATCCTAACGAAAGGCCCGGTATGGTTGAGATAAGCGTTTGAGGCCACGTCTTCAGAAAGGGCATCCATGGCGGCAAGATATTCCGCGCTGGGATGGGCGCTTTCGTTGAAGCTGTGCACGAAATCGGCTCCACTAAACTGAGCAATGTTCTTCTCAAACATGTCTTGGTTATCGCGCCGCCAATCGTCACCAAAGATGGTCTGTATCTTGTTGCGAAGCTGGTAGTAGGTTAAGAAGGTATTATCCCCGCTATCGGCAGGAATAGGCCCATGGTAGGGCATCAAGAGGGCCGGCGGGAAGTGGCTTCCATCTCCATCGGTGCTCTCCGTATCTTTAGGGCCACCGGCATAGAGTTTTTGGCAGAAATCGCGCAACTTGGCGATGTTGGCAGCACTCCAAGCATGACGAGGTGGGGGCGGCATTCGGGTTGTATCTGAAGTAGAGCTAACGCGCGCAAGTAGAGAGGAGGGATTGTTCGGGTCGAGATGACCATCCGTCAATAAGAGCTGATAGGTGGCTGCCGCGTCGGGCATTAGGCGCAATTGGGAAGGGTTGCTGCCCATATGGCATGGGGCACAATCCTTCTTTAAAAGCGGCCAAATCTGCTGCGTAAATATCTTCGAGTAGGCCGCGATCTTATCCGGCGTCAGTCCAGCTCCCGATGGGGGTTTGGTTTGCGCCGCGTTTTCCCCTTTGGGGCCAAACCCACACAAAGCCACCAAAGCCCCAGTTAGACCGAGGCACAGATAGTGCAGTGCCTTCTCTTTTTTCATATCCCTCTCTCCACAGAACCTATTTTCGGCGGCCGCGCCTAAAAAGCCTTCCTCCTCCCTTATCTAATTTCGCGACCGCTTCGCTATTTCCTAGAAGAGGAAGTTAAAGCTCAGCTCGCCCCGCAGTTCGTCATGCAGCAATCGTCCCGCTGCATCCTTGCCATCATGGGTCACCCAGGTCGCCCCAATGGAGAAGAAGTCGTCGGCATTGAACTTGCGTTCAAAGGCGATATTGAGCTGGTCTGATCGATCATAACCGATAGCAGAGCCGTTTACGCCCTTGCTAAAGGAGAATGTAAAGCTCTCATAGGGGTCTAGCTTCTGTTGCAGACTAAAGCCCAGCGAGCGCGTAAGCAGTTTTGTTGCCGTGTTACGGCTTAGGCGATAGAAAAGCCCCAGCGTTAAGTTCTTACGAAAGTCGTTTTGCAGGCTGAAATCCACTGCGGTCTCCGGCACGTACTGCCCATGCCCATCGTCCGGCAAGCTTCCATAGTTGTAAACGAGGTGTGTCACCGGGGTTAATTTAGCGTCGGCCATGAACTTTCGGGTTAAGATCACCTTGCCATCAAACATCGTCCAATCGCGATAGTAGAAGCTTGCGTGAAGCCAGCGATGCGGATTGGGGTCGGTTGCGAACGAGTAGAGCCGTGTGGCGGTGCTTTGGCCGTTCGGTAACGTCTGGCCGTTGTAGTCCAAAGCAAAGGTGTTCTTCCAGAGCGTCCATTCAATGTGGCCCGTCATGGTCTCGTTGATCAGCTTTCTATGGTCGTTCAACGAGGCGTATCCAGCCTGGATCGTGAGGTTTTGCAGAGGTCCGAAGCTTATCGGCTTCGTATTCCGAATGGAGAAGTTCGCCACGTCGTGCGTGTTTTGGTCGGCTTTTGTATGCAACTCATCGAACTGTGCCGCCAGGGTAACATCCTTACACGGTTCCCCTTGAAGCCCCAGCGAAACGGCACTCTTCCCGTTCTGATCGTCGGCAACAGTAGTGGTGGTGTTAATTGTTAACGCCAACTGTTTCGTGGCCTGATATTTGACTCCGTAGCCCTCCGTGTTTTCAACGATGATCGGCTTATCTTTCTCCGCCGGATTGTTCGCATCCGGTGAACGCTGCAGGTCGGAGCGTGTGTAGTCTAAGGTGAGATACTGGGTAGGTTGCGAGTGCAAGCTCATCGAGGTGGAGTTGGTAAATTTGCCATCGAGCGACGTCGCTTGCTGAACCTGATAGTCCACCGCTCCCCCTTGCCCTAATTGAGCGGTATCTATATGAACGTCCTGCTGATGGATCGTCTCCCCCACTCGGCTGTTGGTAAGGTTAACCCGCACCTCATCCGAAAGCTTTAGCCCTAACCCCTTCTTCACCTGCGTGTTTAGGGCTACCAAGCGATGCTGATAACCGTTCGCCACCCCCTTGGCGGTCGCTATATCTCCATCATCACTGTAGGTGAGGCTAAAGTTCTGGCGTGGGGTGTAAACCAGATTATGGTGGAAGATGGCATGGGTCAACAGATCGAACAGATTCGTTGCCCCATAATTGTAGGTGTCTAGCGTTAGCCCCTTGATCTTATCGAGATGCAGGCTAATGGCCGCTCGACGGAAGCCGCGTTCGGAGTTGATCAGGCTCTGATCGGGTGCCGGCAAGGCCAAATCGGTAGCCCGCGTAAAGTACTTATCCACCTGAGCAAAGTCGGCGTTGAGCGTAAGCCCTTTGGCCGTGAGAGACAAGGTTTGACGCTGCATGCCTGCGTTTGCCATCTGCTGTGCGGTAGCCGCACCTATGCCGTGCGCTTTCGTTTGGGCCAGGGTAGCGGCAACAGCATCGGGGGTGGGAGCAAAGCCCAGCGAATTGTAGGTTAAATGGGTGGTCTTATCTATCTGCCAGTTAAAGTTGAGCAACAGGCTACGAAGGCCATGTTCGTTGCCAAACTGCGCCTTTTCCACATCGGAAAGCAGGGGCAGACGGGTAAAGTTGTCGGAGATGGTCTGCTGGGTAACGCCCAGTTGAAACTGAGGCGTGGCGAAGGCAAAACTCTCGCGGGTGATAGCGGGCGTCGGCGCAGCCGCGAGGGATGTATGATTGGGAGCCGACGTTTTGCCTGTTGTTGCAGAGGTGTCTTTGATGGTGAAGGCGGAGAAGGACAGCGAGGACGCCTTGTTTCCTTTACCCAACTGCAGACTTGCATCGAGCAGAGTCCGTGCCAAACCGGCCTCATGCAGCGCTACCTGCGCGATGAGAGGAGGTGGCAACTTGCTGAGGTCGGCGGAGGGGTCAAACTGATGGAGGATATCCAGCGCAAGATAGCGCTTGTCAATATCCGGCAGCACGGCCAGCTGACCGAATGCCGCATCGGTGCGCCGATTGATAAGAGCAAAATGGAGGCCACCAAGCTGCACTTCAAGGCTTTGTCGGAACATACCTGCGTCGGGTGCGCTGCCGGGCTTAGCTCCTAAGGCGCCGGTAAGCCGCAACGCCAGTTGCGAAAAGGCGAACCGACTCGTGGCCGAGGGGTCAAGCAACAGATGAAAACCGCTTCTATCGAGGCCGTCGTTCGCCACTACCTGCGCCAAATCTACCGGCGATACCGCATTGGGTGCTGCAGTGGGGTCGTAGAGGTGGTAGGTATCCAACGCTAAATCGGTCTTATCTGCAAGGCTCAGATCGCCCAAACGGCCAAAGCCTTTGGTGATGGCATTGTGGGTGTAGCCGATATCTAGCCCCCTCGTCTGCAGAGAGAAGGCGCTGCGATCGAAGGCGCCGCTTTTGGCCGAAATATGCGTATTTTCAAAATCGAGGCCGCCAAGGGTGGGTCTTTGCTTGTTGCCTGCGAAGGCAAGATTGAGTCCAAGTTGCGACTCACGAAGCCCTGTCTGGTGCATCCAGTCGGTCTTTTGGGCCTCACGCAAACCGGAGAACAGCTTGAAGTTCTGCCCTATCTGCTGAAAGTTATAGTGCACCCCCAACAGCCCCGCATGAAGCTCGGCGGAGCGCTGTTCGATGGTGCCGCTTCCATCGTCTATGCGGTTCCAGTTCAGTGCCAGAGCCGAGGAGGAGGGCGTCGGCCTTGATGCCGATCCGTTTTTGCCACCGTTCCAGTTCAAGTCGAACCCAAGCCGTTTGATTCCCCGCTCACTCTCAAGCTGGTTCAACTGCTGCAACATGCTTTGATTGCCTTGAAAGCCCTGCTTAAGAGCCGCAAACCCGTTGAACTTGGCCCCCACATCTTGGTAGTTTGCGGTAAACGAGAGGCCTCCCGAATGAAGCGCCAAACTCTGCAGGATGAGCTGCCCCCTCCCGGTAAGGGCGTTTGCCGGCGTGGGGGTGAAAAGGGATTGCGGATCAAAGACTATGTTCTGACTGCGTTGAACGTTAGAAAAATAGGCCAGACCACTGTAGCTGCTCAGACCTCCCTTTCCAAACGCGCTGTTCAGCGAGAGACCTTTCAGGGTGGTGTTAAAGCCGTTTCCATCGCTGGCCGTTAGACCGAGGAGGAGACCAAGTTGTGCATTGGCCCCCAAGTTAAACTGTAGTCCGGGTGCTACAGGGGCTAAGCTTGGGCCACCGGGCTGATCGAGATAGCGATAGGTGGCGCTAATGAGGTCACCGGAGGGCACTGGGACCGAGAGAAAGAGGGAGCCACTTGCCGGGTCTAGCATGTAGTCTTTTCCGGCGGTAAGCTCTCTACCGTCGAGAAAGAGGTGCAGGGTATTGGGGATAACGTTGCCGTGAGAGAGCACACAGCTCCCCTCACCGCTGCCGGCCAGCCATTCATGAACGAGGTGTCCGGGGTTTTCCGCAGTGGGCTGCAAAGCCGGCGGGGACGCCGGCGTGTTGGTGACCGGGATGGCCGGCACAGTCTGTGCCTGTACGGTGGCAGGAAGGAGTACAAGCAGAGACAAAAGGGACGAAAAGATTGTGCCGATCAAAACGTTTCGACAATCTCTTTTCGCAGCTTTTGGCACGCTCATCCTTCCTCCCTCCTCAATGTTAGACGCCCTAGCCGTTCTAGAAACGGCCGCTCACCAACACGATTCGGGCTTGGCGTTGCTCTGTATTTTCTATGGCAATGCGACTAAGCCCCAAATTACGCTCAGACAGCTCGCGTTTTATCGAGGCCGTCGAGCGAAACTTGAGGGCATCGGGCGGCAGATAGGCCATGTAGGCCAACGGGGTATCCCCTCGGTCGGTCACCGGCCTCTTGTCGGCTGCAGGCTGAAGCGTCGTAGCGCCTGCGGCGGTTGTAGCGTTACTATTGGCAGATGTTGTTTGGCCGCTTGGCTTCTGCCCCATCGTGGAGGTTTGGCTCGACGGCGCGGAACCACCGGCAGGCGGGTTACCACTTACGTCCATCGTATCGCTGCCATGATGGCTAAAGGCCGGCTGATCGATCTGATCCATGCCCGGAACCGGCGAGAAGACGGCTGCCATCTGAACCATTGTGCCTGCGGAGCTGTTGGGGTTCCCTTCCGTCGGTGCCACCCTCGAGGGTTTTTTGGCCTGCTGTCGTATCGGCTCTGCTGCCCGAGCCACTTTAGCATGGTGTCCTAAGGAGAGAGAGGCGGCAACAGGCCGGGTCGGCTGTTGATCGAGGTCCGGCGCGAGTGGTTTAGAGCGTAACGGCGCGACGAGCTGCTGGGCAATGAGCGTTTCAACAGGTCGGCTGGATGTCGTCCGCATGGCTCTGGCACGAAGCGGGTGCGAAGAAAGAGCATGGCCACGGTTAAGACGGTGCACAACAGGCGTCTGCGGCAGGGCTGCGATATGCGTCGGATGGGCCGAACTGTGGGCAGCTGGGAGGGTGTTAAACCGGATAAAGGCCACCCACAACGCCACCGCCAGGGCCAAAGCCCCACCCGATAGCACCACAGAGCTTGCAACGCGCCTGCGCGTCCATAACTCCGCCAAGTGCCAACGCCACGTGCGCCGATTCACCGTAGCAGCGAGAATGGCGCTGCGTAGATGGGCCGGCGGCTCGATTTCCGCCTCTTTGCGCAAAATTTGCGTGGTGGCCTTCAGTACGGCCAGCTCTCTCTGCCATTGCGGCGACTTGGCGAGTAGGTCATGAAACGCTGCTTGTTCTTCCGGCGTCAACTCGCCGTCTATATAGCTACTTAACAGCTCCCAAACCCGTTCTTCGTTGAACGGATCGGGCTGTTGGCTCTCATTAGGTTCAAATTCTGTTGATTTGGGCATCTTTTGCTCCTCGAAGGCGACATCCCTTATGTCGTCCCTCTTTCGCCTATTCGCTTATCCCGCACAAGGGAGACCGTGTTCTTCTGTTTTCTTCTATTTAGTGAGACACCGTCTCGCAAAGAATGTTTCAGATGGGAAAGGAGATGCCAAAGCGCCCCCTCTTTCAGAGTGGAAAGAGGGGGTAAGTGTATGAAGTAAGCAGCCCGCTATTATTGTCCTAAAGGCCGGCTACTGGTCTTCTGTTAAAATCACATCGAAATGCGGCGCTCCATTTGTGGGGTTGACTTCGCCGATGAAGAACATGGTGTAGGCATGCCCTGCCTGAAGAGTAACATGACTGATGTCGTTCTGGGTGGGAATGGGGGTGTTGGAGCCGGCCGCCACCACGCCGAAATCGAATGTAGACCCGGCGACCACCGATAGAGGCACATAGTTGGATGAGGAGGAGGGGGTGCCATAGCTGATGTTGGTAAGCCCCTGTATCGGCAACCCGTTGTTCAGCAGGGTAATTCCCGGCGTTCCTGCGGTATCGGGTGCGAGGTTGATCACACGCAGATAGGCATTCGTTGTGCCATAGGAGATGGAGGGCACGCTGTCAATAGCGCGGAATAGCGTAGGCCCCTCAGCGCCCGTTTGCCCAACGATGCCGGCCACGATAATGGTATAGGTTCCGTCGCTTTGGCCTGGAGTATGTGGACTTAGCAAGAAGGAGGCCTCCGGTGCCAAGGGGGTGCCGCTAACGGCAGGTGCCGCGTAGACATCGGTGTTGACGCCGGTGCCCGTAAGGGCGTTTCCTCCAGAAACAACGGTGGTGTAGGCGCTGACTCCTCCATTTGCCGAAGGCAGTATCTGCCCGTAGAGCAGAGGTTGTGTGTTTACGGGCATGCCTCGTTGCACGATGTTGACCCCACCCGAAGGCCCGCCGATGAGCGCGTTTAACAACCGCACGCGGCTTGTGGTGTTCGGCCCGGTGCCTAACCCTCCACAACCTACCAGGACGAAGGTAAGCCCTATCCCAATCAACGTTCCCACGACCTTCCGCATGGTTTCGACTCCTTTCCTAAGACGATGCAGTAGGGTGTACGCTAAGAATTACGCCGCTTCCCCGGAGTTGTGACACAGCGGCCCCAACTAGGGAACCCTGCGTCGGCCTGAAGGCGACAGTCTCCGCGCCTAAACGTTTGATGATTGCACCACTTCTGGGCAGGCACAAGGCCTGCCCCTAGCGATGCCGGATGGTTTCTCACGATGCCGTACGCAACACCGACAGCCTTGAGGGGAAGGACGTGTGCCTTGAAGAGCCGGTGATACGACTGTCGTTTGGAGCCGAAGACGAGATGAACCACTGTCATTTCGAGCCGAAGGCGAGAAATCTTAAATTCCGCTTCCCTGCAGTTCCGAGGGGTAGGGAGTGGGGCTGCCAATCTCACGGCTCTAGAGGCAGTTCACCAAGCAAGATGACTTTGCTCGCTCCCTATCCCTTCCTTTCCGTCCTCGCGGACAGCAATGCAGCGGCCAGCGAGATAGGCGATTAAGGGAATAAAACTGGCCGCTGAGTTGCCCACCGCGAGGTGCCCCTCTCCCAAATTGGGGGAGGGGGAAGGCGTCGGCCTTGAGGGGCGGGGGGTGGGGGCTTGTAGGGGTAGGCCTTGAAGAGCCGGTGATACGACTGTCGTTTGGAGCCGAAGGCGAGATGAACCACTGTCATTTCGAGCCGAAGGCGAGAAATCTTGAGTTTCAATTCCCACCAGCTTTGAGGGCGAGGGCGTGTACCTTGAGGGGGAAGGGAGCGGGGAGCTACAGCCTCTAGAGGTAAAATATATCCCACGTTGTTCGATAACACACGCGAATATAAGGATAGCTAAGATGATTATTGTGATGAAAAAAGGTGCTACCAAGGAAGACGTTCACAGTGTAGAGGAGCGCATTCGGGAGTGGGGCTATAGCGCGCATCCAATTTATGGAGCCGAACGCACCGTTATTGGGGCTGTGGGCGTGCCGGAAGCCGATAAAGCGCGCTACATGGAATCCTTAGAGGCGATGCCCTGCGTAGAAAAGGTCATTGCGATTCTACGTCCGTACTAATTCGCCAGCCGAGAATATCATCCTGAAGGCACCGTGGTAGATGTGAACGGGATACCGGTCGGTGGGAAACAGGTGGTTATTATGGCCGGCCCTTGTACTGTGGAGACCTATGAGCAGACATGGGAATCGGCCGTTGCCTGTCACGCGGCCGGCGCCACCATCCTAAGAGGCGGTGCCTACAAGCCCTCTACCTCGCCCTACTCTTTCCAAGGGCATGGAGAGGAGGGACTAAAGATACTTCGGGATGTGGCAGATAAACTCGGCATGCGGGTGGTTACCGAGGTGATGGACCCTCGCAACGTGGAGTTGGTGTGTCGTTATGCCGATATTCTTCAGATCGGCACGCGCAATATGCAGAACTACGATCTCCTTCGGGAGGTAGGCCGCGTGCGAACCCCGGTGCTACTAAAACGCGGCATGTGGGCGCGCATTGAGGAGTGGATGCAGGCGGCGGAGTACGTTCTTGTAGGCGGTAACCCCAATGTTATTCTTTGTGAGCGCGGCATTCGCACTTTTGAAACCCATACCCGCAACACCCTCGACCTTTCGGCGGTGCCCGCCGTAAAAGAGCTTTCGCACCTCCCGATCATCGTGGATCCGAGTCAGGGAACCGGTAAACGCAGCTTGGTAGAAGCGATGTCGAAAGCGGCCATCGCGGCAGGCGCCGATGGACTGCTTATCGAGGTACATCCTCATCCCGATCTGGCTATTAAAGATGGCGCTCAATCCCTTACCTGTGAAGGTTTTTGCAACCTTATGCGCAACCTTCGACCGGTTGTGGAAGCGGTAGGCCGCACGCTTTAGGCAGAATCAGTTCGGGGAAGCTATCGCTCGCCGGCGAAAGAGGCGTCTTAAAACGTTTACCTCCTCCATGCGAAGCCAAAGCGCCATGGCCAAATAGACCGTTGTGGAGAGCACCAAACAGGCCGTAACAATGACAAAAGCCTCGAAGGTTACATGGGAGCGATAGCCGGGGTTTATGGCGAGAGCCTGACGTTGCCGCTGCATGAAGAACCACTGCAAGGCGTTGCGCAGCACCCAGCAGACGATGCCGGCAACGCCGGAGGCCAACACGGTTCGCAGTACCGACTGCATCAGCCTGCCCCCGTAGATGCCATGCAACTTTATGCGCAGCATGTAGACCAGAGCAAGCATGTCCAAGATGGCGGTTATCGAAATGGTGAGGGCGATATTGGCCACGGCGTGCGTCTGGTCGTGACGGTCGGCAAGTTTGAAGAAGGCCAAATTCAGCCCCACCAAAACGAAGGTTACCAGCGTTCCTATGACTACGGGCGTTTTGGTGTCTTGCACGGCGTAAAACCCCCGAGCGGCCACGCTAATGGCACACCAGGCAAAAGTGCCGATGGCAAAACAGCGGAGCACGGCGGCGGCGATGAGGGCATCTTCATAGCTATACTTGCCCGTTTGCAGCAAGAACTGGATGATGGGCAGCGCCAGCACATAAAGCAGGATGGAGGCCGGAACGCTCATAAAGAGAATGGCCCGAAGCCCAAAATTGACGCTCGCCCTCAAGGCCGCCATCTCTTTGCGTGCCGCCTGCGCCGCCATCACCGGAAAGATAGCAATGCCTGCAGCCTGACCAAACAGGGCGATAGGCACATGCATCAACTTATTGGCGTTCATAAGGGCGGATTGCGCCCCGTTACCGAGGTCGGAGGCAAACATCTTCCCAATGATCGTGGAGACCTGTGGCAACGCCAGCCCTAGAATGACCGGCAACATCAGCTTGAACACCTGAACAACACCGGGGTGGCGCAGATGCTTAAGCAGATTTTTGGTTACAAGATAGCCACCGGTAGCCCGCACAAAAATCCATTGCAACACGAAATTCCCGAAGAAGGCGCCTCCCACCGCTCCCCAACACAGCCCTGCTACCCCGTAGTGCTTGGTGAGAAAAAGCCCCCCAAAAATGATCCCGACATTATAGAGGATAGGGCCGAGAATCTGCCCGCTAAAGATGTTGCGCGCGGTGAGGGTGCCCATCATCAGGCCACCGAGAAAGAAGCAGAGCTGGGCCGGCAAGAGAATACGGGTAAGACGCACGGTATCTTCTACTTTATGCGGGATGTGCGCAAAGCCGGGGTTTGTAATTAGCACAAGCGTCGGCGCGAAAATCTCGCCTAGCACGATAAGCGCCCCGATGAAAACCGTCATCACAAACAGCACGACACTGAAGATGCGCCAGGCCTCACGCTCCCTGCCGGTATGGATGTACTCGCTGAAGACGGGGATAAAGGCGCTTGAAATAGCTCCTCCTGCAATGAGAAAAAAGATGAGATCGGGTATGGTGAAAGAGCCGTTGTAGATG
>NZ_DATGLN010000137.1:0-1439 GCF_035294165.1 Chthonomonas sp. | reverse complement strand
CCCATAGGGGCATACCCAACATGTTGCTGACCCCCACCACGGCAGCGAGAATCTGCATCCAAACATAGTTCAGGTGGAGTATCTGCAGACCGTAGGCCGTAAAAAAGGGGGCGGCCACGAACTGGCCGATGCAGAACACGGCGCTAAATAGCAGAAGCGCACGAAAGTTTGGGTCGGCAAACGGAGCACGATAGTGTTCCAGAAAGCTTTGTCGTGGCTCCTCTCCTTGGGTCGTAACCGAAGAGGGAGGCGGCTCCGGCTGACGCAAAATGAGGATAAGCGAAAACACAGCGCCCAACAGGCTCACCCCAAAGACCACGGCAAACCCCATCGCAGGGTGCCGCTTGCCATGCACCATGTAGTCGAGAAACCAAGCCGCTAACATGCCAACAACCATGCCCACAAAACCGGCCACCATGTTGCGACGCCCAAAATAACGGCCCCGATGATCGGGTGGAACGAGGTCGGACATCCAAGAAGTCCAGACAGGTTGAGGCATGCTTGTGAGAATGGCAGAGATCGTAAAAAGCAACAGAAAACCCAGCAGTGCCAACGACTTTGGCAAGAAAAAGGGCAGAAGTAGAATGGGCAACCAAAGCATGCGTCCACAAAAAGAGCACCAGGCTACAAACGGTTTACGGGCGCTTTTCTGCTCCGCCCAGTAGGCCGCAATCGGTTGGGTAAGGGCTGCTAAGGTGGGGATAGCGCTTAGAAGGCCGATGGCAAAACTGTTTGCATGAAGCCAAAGCGCAAAACCCGTGAGAAATGCTCCACCGGTTAGCGTGATCCATACGGTGGCTGCTGCGCCCTCCCAAATGGATATCTGCAGCCCTTTTAGCACCTCCCAACGGTTCAGGGGACGCGCGTTGGCAACCTCCGCTTTTTGCACGTGTTGCGTCTGAATATCCTCCATGCCTCTTGAAACCCGGCAAAATGGGGACGTGGCCTCGTGTGCCATCGTCTGCCGGCAACTATGTTACCTTGAAGGCAGGCTGTTGTTGCCTCCCTATTGAAAAGACGAAAGCAGGATTCGCGGGAGAAGATGAAGAAAAAAAGTTTTTAGAAACCTTATTGACAAAGGAGTTGCAAAGGAAATGACCGTCGAAACAATAGCCGGCACCGCCGGATGGCAGCTCGACTACGCCTTTCCTCCGCCACCGGAGTTCGCACGCCAGGCCAATATACGCGACCCAGAAATCTACGACCGCGCTGCGGCGGACTTCGAGAAGTTTTGGGCCGATTTCGCTGCAGAGTTGGATTGGATGCAGCCGTGGCACCGCATCCTTGAATGGAACCCGCCTCACGCCAAATGGTTCCTGGGCGGCAAGCTTAACGTCAGCGTGAACTGCGTAGACCGACACCTAAAAACACACCCCGATAAAGTCGCCATTCTATGGGAGGGCGAGCCGGGCGATACGAGAACGCTCACCTACCGCCAA
>NZ_DATGLN010000136.1:0-2722 GCF_035294165.1 Chthonomonas sp. | reverse complement strand
TAACGATGGGTACGTGGACATCTACATTACGGCGTATCGGGGTGGGGTGTTATTGCACAACGAGGGAGGGAGCCATTTCAAGGATGTGACGGCGCAGAGCGGGATAGCGCCTCAGCCTTGGGGCACCTCAGCAGCCTGGGTACCGTTGACAAATGATGGTCTGCTTGACCTGTTCATAGGAAACTACGTTGAGTTCGGTCCGCACACCGACCCGCAACTCTGCAATAATGCCGGCAAGATGACTGCCTGCGGCCCGCGCTTCTACAACCCGATAAAAGGCGTGCTCTATAAAAACCGAGGCAACGGGCATTTTGAAAATGTCTCGAAAGCATGGGGGGTTGATGCGATCCATGGAAAAGACCTCGGGGTGGCCTGCGCGGATTTCGACGGTTCGGGCAGGCAGTCCATCTCGATAGCCAACGATGAGGTGGAGGGCGACCTTTTACAGAACGTCGGCGGACGCTTCAAAAATATCGGGGCTATTTCAGGCACGGCCTATAACGCCGATGGCAACGTGCATGGTGGTATGGGCACCGACTGGGGAGACTACGATAATGATGGGCGGCTCGACCTTGTGGTGGCTACCTTTCAGCACGAGACGAAGTGCATTTACCATAACGATGGCGGCGGCCTTTTCACCGAAAGCTCGGCGCAGTTAGGCATGGCGGATATTGGGCTTCCCTACGTCTCTTTTGGAACCAAGTTTTTCGACTACGATAACGACGGCTGGCTCGACCTTGTCATCGTGAGCGGCCATGTTCAAGACAATATCGCCGAAATTGATAAAAGCACCACCTATCGCCAACCAAGCCTGCTTTTGCGGAACCAGAACGGCACACGCTTTCTCGATGTGACTTCACAGGCCGGCCCCGACTTTCTTAAACCCATTGTTGGACGGGGACTGGCTATCGGCGATTACGATAACGATGGACGCCTCGATGTGCTTGTTGTAGATTCCGAGGGCGCTCCTCTGCTTCTCCACAACGAAACCCCTTCGGCAGGCAACTGGGTGCAGTGTCGCCTGCAAGGCACCAAGAGCAATCGGGATGGTTTAGGAGCCTTGGTGTGGGTGAAGACGGAGGAGGGCAAACGGTATCTGCGGTTGTGCCAGACGGACGGTTCCTACATGTCGGCCTCGGATAAGAGGGTTCATTGCGGGGTAGGGAGTGCCAAGGTTGTGGACATCGAGGTACACTGGCCGAGCGGGCAGGTAGATGCTTATCGGCAGATACCAACCAACCGCATTGTCACGCTGGGTGAGGGCAGTTCACAGGCTAAACAGGCCTAAAGCTGTATATGCGACACTCCGTAGGCTATGCGAGACAGAAAGCCTGGTCTACACATTCACAGAAATGTGCGCTCGGAAACCATGTCATCTCGAAAGAGGGGAAGGGCGTCGGCCTTGAGGGGAAGGGCGCCGGCCTTGAAGTGTGTCATCTCGAAGCAAAGCGAGAGGGATCTTCGGTTTTAGGCGTGCGTTCGTTTGCGATTTTGGAGGTAAAATAGCTGTGATTTGCTGGCCCCCTCCGGCTTTCCCCCACAAGATCGTCACGCGCGATGTGTTCGAACGTCTTTAATGTGAGAAACGCATCGTAACGAGCTGATGCTGTGAGGTGACATAGAGGTCTCTTCACTAGAAGGATAACGATAGATGTCCGGATGGTTGCTGTCTTGTGGAAAGAATAGAAAACGGTTTTCTGCCCTCATCTTGTGCGCAGTAGGCATTGTGCTGGCGGCTCTGCTCGGCGGTTGTGGTGGTTCAGGCTCTTCCTTGCCCCCAAACCCCGGCCCTAACCCGCAAAGTAACGGGCTGGTTTTGGGCACGGTTACCGATATTAACGGAGCACCTATAGTCGGGGCCACGGTAACCATCGGGGGTCAGTCCACCACAACAACACAAGAGGGCGACTATCAGATACCCAATATTACGGTGCCTGCCGGTCAAAATTCGGCCATCTACGTGGTTCGAGCTACAAAGGTCATCAATGGCCAGCAATGGAGCGGCCAAAACACCATCGAAATCCTCAACGGCGATAGCTTCACCTCCAACGCCAATGTGGTGATGTCGCCCACTTCTACCCAAGCAACCCTTTCCGGCACCGTGCGCGATACCAACGGCAACCCACTTGTAGGGGCGCGTGTGTTTGTGGCACCCGGCCCTGTCACCGACCAACAGACGGGAGGGCAGTACTTTACCAGCCTTAGCTCCTTTACCGCCTACACCGATACAAACGGCAACTACACCATTTCGGCCCTACCTACCCTTACAGCCAACGGCACTCCCACCACGGCCACCTACACGGCCACAGCCTCCTTCGCCGGCTACATCAATCAAACCTTCACGAATCTCACATTTACGGCAGGCTCGAACTCTCAACTTAACTTCACGTTGTCCCCCGGCGGCAGCTCCACCCTGCCCGCCATCACCGGTTTCGACGCCGACGCCTTCACGGTACCTCAAGTTGCCACTCGCGCCGCCAACGCGAGTCGTCTGCAGCGGGCCTATCAGGCCATTAAGAACTACATCCTTCAAAAGCAGGGGTTGGCTAATCATCGTGCGCCCGACCCGCGTAAGGTTGTGTTGCGCTATGCCCTTCACACACGCAGTGCTCCTGCCGGCAGCATCGTGGAGTGTGATCTTTTTTGGGACTATCAGCAGGTTCCTAACCTTTTGGGTTTCGATATTCTGCGCTCCCCAAACGACAACGTTCATTTTAGCTCG
>NZ_DATGLN010000135.1:0-5280 GCF_035294165.1 Chthonomonas sp. | reverse complement strand
TCACTTGACACAACAAACACTCCTATGATATACTATAAACGAAGGTATCCTTCTTTCTCGTCCTCAATTGAAGTGTACCCAGGTGCGCGGATGCCACTTGCGGTGCTGCCCGGCTTCAATGGCGAAGCCGGGCGCTTTTTTCTGTGGGCAGGGAAACTCTCACCTAATGGCCAATTGTAGATTCTAAGGGACTAAACCGTAATTGCTACTACACCCAAATCTTGAATCGAGGAGTTTCCTGTATGAGCGTGTTCACCCCAGAAGACTTGGCGTTCTTTGAGGAGAACGGCTACGTCATCGCCCGAAACGTCGTGCCTGTGGAGCTGTGTAACGCGGTAGTCAACGCCATCTTCGAGTTTCTCGGCATGGACCCCCATAATCCCGAGGACTGGTATCGCCCACCCCTAAAACCCGGCGGGATGATCGAAATGTACCAGCATCAAGCCCTGTGGGACACCCGCCAATATCCTCGCGTCCACCAGGCCTTCTCCGAAATCTTCGGCACCCCGAAACTCTGTGTCACCATAGACCGCGTAGGCATGAAGCCGCCCCGTCATCCAAACCATCCAGAATATGACCACAAAGGCTTCATCCATTGGGATGTTGACACCTCTAAACTTCCCCTTCCCTTCGGCGTCCAAGGCGTTCTATGCCTCACCGACACAACAGAAGACATGGGAGGCTTTCAATGTATCCCCGGCTTCCATAAAGGGCTTGAAGAGTGGATCGCCACGCAACCACCGGATAGGAACCCGCGCGTCCCCGATCTCAACGCCCTTCCGCCGGGCAAAAAGGTGGTTCCCATCCCCGCAAAAGCCGGAGATCTCATCATCTGGATCAATACCCTCGCCCACGGCAACGGGCATAACGTATCGAACCGTCCCCGTTTCTCACAATATATCTCGATGTTTCCCGCTGAGCGCCTCACCGAGGAGCAGCGCCAGCACCGCATACACTGCTGGCAGCACCGCCTGCCACCCGGTAACAGCGTCTTTCCAGGCGACCCTCGTGAGATAGAGCAAAAGTACCAAAAAACGGCCGAACTCACTCCCCTCGGACGTAAGCTGCTTGGTCTCGACCCGTGGGATTAGGCAGAAATTCGCACACTTACGCTTACCCCCTCGCTAGCATCGCGAGGGGGCCTACTTTTAGCTCGGTAGGAGCTAGGGTTTCTGCGTTTTCTGCGCCCTCACCAAATCCGGCACAGCCTTCAGCGCCTCAGAAAGCTTGGAAGAATCCCGGCCGCCGGCCGTGGCAAAATCGGCTCTTCCGCCGCCACCACCGCCCATGATCTTGGCAACCTCTCTTACTAAGTTCCCGGCATGATAGCCCTGCTGAACCAGATCGGTTGTAACTTTGGCAGCAACCAGTCCCTTCCCTTCCACTACAGTCCCCAGCACAACGATCGCCGTCTTCAAACGCTTCGCAATCCGCTCCACTAAGTCACCCAACGTTTTGGCATCCACTTCTTCCAACGTAGTGGCCAACACGGGGATTCCATCCACCAGCGTCGGTTCCAACGTGTCGAGACGCGCAATAGATTGCGCAAATAGCAACTGACGATTGCGCTTCTCTAAGTCCTCCTTCTCCCTCATAAGGCGCTCTACCGCTGCCGGCAGCTCCTCCACACGGGTTCGCAGCAACGTTGTCAGTTGCTCGATCGTCTGTTCGCGTCGGCGGGTGTACTCCCAAGCCGCCCGGCCGGTTACCGCCTCAATGCGTCTTACTCCTGAAGCGATGCCGGTTTCGGAAACAATCCGGAAAAGCCCCACTTGGCTCGTGCGCTGCAGGTGCGTTCCGCCGCAAAGCTCAAGGCTAAACCCTGGAATCTCAATCACACGTACGCGCTCACCATACTTCTCTCCAAAAAGCGCCATCGCACCTCGCGCCTTGGCCTCCTCAAGAGGCACATCCCAGTGAACTTCTAGCTCCACATCGTTAAGAACCTCGGCATTTACCAGCTCTTCTACCTGTCTCAACTCATCGGGAGTCAGTGGAGCGGTGTGAGTAAAGTCGAATCGCAGCCTATCCGGTGCCACTAAAGAACCTTTTTGATATACATGAGTACCCAGCACCTGCCGAAGAGCCGCCTGCAAAAGATGGGTCGCCGTATGATTTCGCATGATGTCGAGCCGGCGCATGCGGTCAACCGTCGCATGAACCTTCTGCCCTACTCGCAACTCCCCTTCCTGCACTATTACAGAGTGGAGATAGACACCTAATGGATTTTTCTGGGTATCGCACACCTCGGCTCGCAGCGCGCATGTGGTCTCTCCCTCCGGTGCCACCAATGTGCCTGTGTCGCCAACTTGTCCGCCCGCCTCTGCATAAAACGGAGTCCGATCAAGCACAACCGTCACCTTCTCGCCTGCTCGTGCAAACTCCACAGGCCGCTCCCCTACATAGATGGCCAGCACCTTCGCCACCGCTTGCAGCGTATGATAACCGAGAAACTCCGTCGGCGGCAGATCGGCGCCAATGACGCCCTTCAGCACAGAGGCCGAAAAGACCTCCCTATCTATTTTGCTCGACTGTTGCGAGCGTACACGCTGCGTCTCCAACTCCGCCTCAAAACCCTCTAAATCAACCTCTACGCCCGCCTCCGCCGCCAGCTCTTGGGTAAGCCTTAAAGGAAAACCATAGGTATCGTAAAGGCGAAACACATCGTGGCCGGGGAGACGTTTCGTCGTCTGAACCTCCACCGAGTGCAACATCTCTGTCAGAATGCGCATGCCTCTATCGAGAGTGCGGCGGAACTGCTCCTCCTCCGTCCGTATCGTTTGGAGAATAAGAGCCTGTCGCTCCTCAAGCTCCGGATAGAAATCGCGCATCTGTGCGATCACGTGGGGGGCTACCTCATGGAGGAAGGGTGCATCAAAGCCTAAGGCCATTTTGCCATAACGCACGGCACGTCGCATAATGTAGCGTAGCACATACCCGCGTCCCTCATTGGAAGGCAAAATGCCATCGGCGATGCAGAAAACCATGCAACGCGTATGTTCGGCAACCACCCGAAAAGCGAAATCGGTGGGCGACATGCTGCCCTCATATCGCACTCCGGCTAATTTCTCGATAGCCTCCAGTGTAGGGCCGAACAGATCGGTCTCGAACACACTGCGTTTCCCCTGTGCGATATACGCGATGCGATCAAGGCCGGCGCCCGTGTCGTTGTTTTTTTGTGGGAGGGGTGTTAAGATCGGCTTGCCATCCGTGTCTGTGCTGCGGTTATACTGTGTAAACACATTATTCCAAATCTCCAGCCATCGCCCTTCGGCCTCATCTTTCAGAAAGCGCTGCGTCGGCGTCAGCTTGGGGTCGGCGGTTAGCTCTTCTACCGGCACAAGGCGATAGTAGACCTCCGAACAGGGCCCACAAGGCCCGTCGGGCCCTTCGCTAAGAACGTTGGCCGGCCAAAAGTTCTTGTCTTCATCGAGACGATGGATGCGGTCTGCGGGCAGCCCAATCTTTTCGTGCCAAATGGAGTAGGATTCCTCATCGTCTTTGTAAACCGTTGCGCACAGCCGTTCAGGCTCAAGCCCGACCACCTGGGTTAGGAACTCCCACGTCCACGGGATGACTTCGGCTTTAAAGTAGTCGCCAAAGCTAAAGTTGCCTAACATCTCAAAGAAGGTACAATGCGAGTAGTCCCCCACACTATCAATGTCGCCGGTGCGCACACATTTCTGCACTGTTGTAATGCGTCGTGAGGGCGGGGTGGCAACCCCGGCGAAATAGGGTTTAAACTGCTGCATTCCCGAACCGGTAAAGAGGGTCGACTCGTCGAGATGGCCGAGCACATCTATAGGAATCAGCGGCGCTCCCGGCAAATGAAGGTGTCCTCGCTCTTTAAAAAACTCGATATAGGCCCTTCGCAAAACATGGGCTTGCATCTTCTGCTACCTCTTTCCTTTCCTACGTTCTAGGCATAAGTATACAACAGGAAAGAGATACCTTCACATAACTGGCCCGTGGATATCTCACAAAACGGAAAACTTCCGCTCTCCCTCACAAATAGCCACATAACGGTTAGTAGGAACCTCTTCAAAAATGTCCACATGACCGCTAGGCCATCTCACGGTTAATCGGTTCACTGATCTCTCATTGCCAAGCCCAAAATGCACACGCTGGTCAGAAGAAGACATATAAGAGCCTCCGGCCTGGCATTGGCGTAGGAGGCGCCTCGCTCCTGCTTCAACCACTAGGAGAGCCCCATATCCATCGCGGTTACAACGCTTTCCTTCAAGTCGAATGCCAAGCCAATTTCCAACCGGCTCTGTCTCATTGTGTAATAGCAACGGGCTTCCCTCGCTATCTACAACCAACAGATCAACTCGACCATCATTATCGTAATCCCCAACAGCCAAACCGCGCCCTACGATAGGACGCATGAGATCGCTCCCTGACAGAGGCGTTACATCAGAAAAGAGAATGGGGTCGCCCCCACTATTGTGCAGCAATAGGCAGGGCTGTCGGTAGTTAGTAGAAGGGTCGATCTCATGGATGTTATCCTGCACATGTCCATTCGAGAAGACAAGGTCGAGCCATCCATCGTTATCAAAATCAAAAAATTTGACCCCAAAAGCCACATAAGGCCTCGCTACATCCGCAATCCCAGTATTACGCGCTCGATCTGCAAATATACGATCCCCCTCATTATGGTATAAACATTTCTCCTCATGCTGAAAGGTAGCCACCACCAAATCCAGCCGCCCATCGTTATCATAATCGCCCCAGTCGGTGCCCATGCCGCCATGAATGTTCCCCATTCCATCGGTGGCAACTCCCGCCTCGCGTCCAATATCATGATAGCTCCATGCGCTTCCATGGCCTATGGGATAAAGCAAATTGCCATCTATTTCATCGTTTGAGTAGACGATAGACGGCCTCCCTGAACCGTCAAAATCAGCACACGCAATCCCTAAGCATCTTCCAGACCCCTGAGCATGGTAGAGAGACGTTTTGTTGCTAAACTGTCCATCACCCAGATTAACATACAAAACGCAATGCTCCGGCTTGTAGTAGCGCGGACCACAAGAGGTCATAACACCGTGCTCAGTACAAAGCTGTGGCTTTACGTCCGGTCCAAAAACAGCATAATTGCCAATGACTAGATCGAGGTACCCGCTGTTGGTGGTTTGCACCCAGGCTGCTGAGGTGCCCCAAGGCTGAGGCGCTATCCCGCTCTGCGCCGTCACATCCTTGAAATGGCTCCCTCCCTCGTTGTGCAATAACACCCCACCCCGATACGCCGTAATGTAGATGTCCACGTACCCATCGTTA
>NZ_DATGLN010000134.1:0-65897 GCF_035294165.1 Chthonomonas sp. | reverse complement strand
TAAGACGCGATAACCGCGCCGAACTGAGTCGAGGACGGCAACCTGGCAACCATGGGGGATAAACCCCTACAGGCCCATGGCTTTGCGCCCCCACATTTCTATGGGTTTGCCTTTTCTACGTCTCCCGATTCCTATTATCGGTTCCTCACCGTAATATCTTTAGGGCATCGGCCAACTACACTACAGCTTATTCTATGGAGCACGGCAATGTCAAGAGTTACTTAGGTGCCCAACTTCCAAGAGGAGAGATACTCTTTTTGTTCTGGAGTGAGGGTGTCAATCCGATAACCCATACTTTCGAGTTTTAAACGGGCGATCTCGGCATCAATGTGGGCGGGGACAGCATGAACAGCCTTGCCCAACTTATGGCCGTGTTGAGCCATGTATTCGGCACAGAGTGCCTGGTTTGCAAAAGACATGTCCATGACAGCAGCAGGATGACCTTCTGCTGCAGCAAGGTTAATGAGGCGTCCTTCGCCGAGAAGGAAAAGGCGCCGACCATCCGGCATGGCGAACTCCTCGACAAACTCACGAACGGTGCGACGGGCAACAGCCATCTCTTCGAGCGCGGGAATGTCAATCTCTACATTGAAATGACCCGAGTTCGCCAAAATCGCCCCATCCTTCATAACCTCGAAATGCTCCCGACGCAAGACGTGAGCATCCCCGGTGAGGGTGCAGAAAATATCGCCGATCTTAGCAGCCTCTATCATAGGCATAACCGCATAGCCGTCCATGACGGCCTCGAGTGCGCGTACAGGGTCTACCTCCGTGACGATGACCTGGGCACCGGCACCACGAGCGCGCATGGCTACACCACGTCCGCACCAGCCATAGCCGGCAACAACAAAACGGGTGCCGGCCAAAAGGCGATTGGTAGCACGTATGATGCCGTCTATTGTAGATTGGCCGGTTCCGTAACGGTTATCGAAAAGGTGTTTGGTCGCCGCGTCGTTGACGGCCACGATCGGGTAGGCAAGCACACCTTCAGCCGCCATCGCACGTAGACGGATGACCCCGGTCGTCGTCTCCTCGGTACCGCCAATGATATTGGGTATCAACTCGGTTCGCTCGCTGTGGATGACGCCCACCGTGTCGGCCCCATCATCCATGGTAATCGTTGGACGCGCGTCGAGCACCGAGTGAATGTGGCGGTAGTAGGTGGTATGATCCTCTCCTTTAATCGCAAAAGTCGGAATACCATACTCGGCTACGAGCGCGGCTGCCACATCGTCCTGTGTGGACAGAGGGTTCGATGCACAGAGATAGACCTCTGCGCCGCCCGCTTTGAGCGTGATGGCGAGATTGGCCGTCTCCGTCGTGACATGCAAACAGGCGGCGATCGTCACCCCTTGCAAGGGTTTTTCACGCTCGAAACGAGCGCGTATGCTTCGCAGAACCGGCATATCCATCTCTGCCCACTCGATACGTCTCTTACCTAAAGGGGCAAGAGATAGGTCCCGCACATCGTGCGGAATGGAGACGGAGCTAGTCATATTGGTTGAATTGGTCAATCCTTCTCTCCCATTTCTTATTTTTGTTGCTTTATACAGATTTTATATGGTGTTTAGCATAAGCGATTCGTCATGATTTTTCGTTCTCATGACGTTGCGGATTCACGATGATGCCGTCGAAGATGGCCGCGTTCGTCTTTACCCTGCAGTTGCGACCCACCACACAGCGCTCAAGATGCGTATTGCGCATTACCACCGCGCCATCCCATAAAATACTCTCTTGGACGGTCGCGCCTTCCTCTACAGCACAGTTGTTTCCGATGACGGTATGTTCGAGCACGCGCGCTCCGGCAAGTATCTGCACATTGTTGCCGATCGCTACCGGATAGCCTATTTCTGCAGTGGGGTCGATCTCCACATTTTCTCCCATCCATACAAATTTACGAACCTCTCGCAGAGCGATGCGCGCTTTCACACGCCCCTCGAGCATGTCGCGATGTGTCTGCTGATACACCTTAAGGTTGCCCACGTCGCGCCAATAGGCTGCCGTAAGGTGGCCGAAGAGAGGGAGTTTTTGTTCGAGAAGCATCGGGAAAACCTGCTTTCCAAAAAGATAGAAAACATCATGCGGTATCAACTCGAAGATGGCCGGTTCAAAAACATAAACCCCTGTGTTAGCGGTGTTCGAGAAGATCACCTCGCCTTTGGGTTTCTCTAGGAAGCGTGTGATGCGTCCTTCCTCATTCATGAGGACGATCCCATATTCGCTGGGATCATCTACGATGGAAAGGGCGATGGTAGCGAGAGCTTTTTTCTCTCGATGAGTCTTGAGCAGACGGGAGAGATCCATATCGGTTAAATCGTCTCCGCCTATCACTAAAAACGTCTCGTCTTTGAAAAAATCTTCAGCACGCTTCAGGCTGCCGGCATCGCCCCAAAGCCGATCTTCATAGGCCCAATGTATGTGCGCTCCCCAACGCGATCCATCTTCAAAGTAGGCAGCTATTTGGTCACCAAGGTAGTGCAGGTTCACCATAATTTCGGTGAACCCGTGACGAACCAAAAGCTCGATAAGATATTCCATCACCGGACGATTGACGATGGGAACGAGAGGTTTAGGGACATTACGGGTGAGGGGGTCGAGGCGCGACCCTACCCCTGCAGCCAAAATCATCGCTCTCATATCCGTTGTTTCAGCTCCTTAGCCAGGGAGTTCCCCAAAATGAAGGAAGTTATTGTCTCCTCATTTTTAAGACTATTTTCGGCATCCTAAAGGTGCGCTCTTGAACACAGTCTGTGCGCGTCCTGACAGTTAAGCATTTTCTGGGAAGCTACGGATGCACTCGGCCACATATGCAACCTGCTCTGTGGTCAGTTCTGGCACAACAGGGATAGAGAGCACTTCCCGAGTAGCCCGCTCCGCATGGGGGAAGTCCCCTAAACGATAGCCGAGGCTTGCATAAGGCGGTTGAATGTGAAGCGGCTGCGGGTAGAATACCTTGCTATCTACCCCACACTGCTGAAGATAAGCCTGCAGGGCATCGCGCTGCGGATGGCGAATGGTGTATTGATGATAAACATGGTGGTTTCCTGGTTCGGTACCGGGCAGCGTCACACCGGTGCCTTCAAGCAGAGTCTGATAGAGGGCCGCATGCCGTCTTCTCCCCTCGTTCCACTCCTCCAGCATGGGGAGCTTTGCTAAAAGCACAACGGCCTGCAGGGTATCTAGCCGACTGGTATAACCGATGACCTCATAGTGGCCATAACCGCTTTGGCCATGTACGCGCAGCATGCGCACGGTAGCCGCAATCTCCGCATCATTGGTAAGCACCATGCCCCCATCTCCAAAAGCGCCGAGATTTTTGGTTGGATAGAAGGAGAGTATCGTTGCATCTCCTGTCTCGGCGATACGAATGCCGCGCTGTTTTGCACCGATGGCTTGAGCTGCATCTATAATGAGCTTAAGGTTGTGTCGTTTACATATCTCCTGGAGTTGCCCACGATCGACCATCTGGCCAAAAAGGTCTACCGGCAGCAGCGCACGCGTGCGTGGGGTGATAGCTTGCTCGATTCGGGAAACGTCTATGTTAAAGGTGCAGAGATCGATATCCACAAACACGGGGCGGGCACCAACGAGCATAATCGCCTCACTCGTTGCGCCAAAGGTGAAGGGCGTAGTGATGACCTCATCACCAGGCTTAATACCGCAAGCGCGTAAGGCTAAAACGAGGGCATCGGTGCCTGAGGCTACCCCGATACCAAAACGAGCACCGCTTAACGCGGCAACCTCCGATTCGAGCTTATGAACGGCTTCCCCATCAATAAAACAAGCGGTCTCACAGACGTGAGTTATAGCAGCATCAATCGTTTCCTTCAAACTCAGATACTGCGCGCGTAAGTCCACAAGCGGTACTCTCAAAACACTCCTCCCCAGCGGGTTTATTATGGCTCCTAAGGCCCTCGCTGCTTATTTGCCAACTACTATACCCGAATCTGAAAAACGTGTTAATTCTTTGGCGGCCACGCGACGTATCTGCGACCCATACTCTGGATCATTTATCGCCGAGCGCACCGTCTCCACGAGAAAACTGCCCCAGCTTCCTATATCCCGCCTCGCTTCGCCCTGTAACAACGGAACCGCGACGGCACGCGGCCGAGCATTTAGGAGCTTGCGCAGTGCATCCGGAATGTTCCACTCGCCACGGGGGTCTGGGGAACTACGACGAATGGCATCGAAAATTGTGGGTTTAAGTATCCAACGCGCGGCCACCACGAAAGAGCTTGGTGCCTCATCCATCGAAGGCTTCTCCACAATATCGCGAATGAGGAACGGAGTCTCATGTGACTCTGTTTCTGCCGGAGCCACCACCCCGTAATGAGATAGGCGCTCCCTCTCCACCTCTTCCACCAAGATAGCCGCCTCGACCTCATGCTGTTTGAACGCCTGTAGTAAGCGCTTCAGAGGGGCGCCTACAGGCGATGAAGCGATAATGCAGTCTCCAAAGGCCACAACGAAAGGCTGCTCCCCAACCCATTCCGCTGCATAGAGCAGCGCATCTCCCGAACCTTTTGGCTCCTCCTGCACGGCAAAGGCAAAACGTAAACCGGTCCCGGCTCCCACGATCTCTTCAAGATAGGTACGTATCTGCGGCTTGCGTGGCGAAACGATGAACAGAGCCTCGCGAATACCAGCCGCATATAGCTCCTCTATCACGTAGTCCAACACAAGTTTGCGCCCTACCGGCAGTAGCTCTTTAGGAAGCAGATGGGTTAGTGGGCGCAGACGGCTGCCTTGGCCGGCCACCGGCACGACCGCACGGGTTATTCCAACCGACACGGTTTCTTCAGCTTTAGCTGGGACGGCCATGTAGCGCCTCCTCTAGAACCTGCAAAGCGCGTACCCCATCCTCACCACGTACCTCCAGCATTTGTAGACCGAATACGGCCTCGGAGAAGTGGGAGAGAGCGCGCTCTAACCGGTCACGTCCCTCTTCACGACGGCTATACCAAAGCGGATGATCGGCTGTTGTGAAGTGGAGCACCCCCTCCTCATAATCGAGCACTGCGGCTCCGGCAGAACCGTAAACCTCAAGCGCGCTCTTGCCTGCAGGCGGTGCCACCATAATCTCAATTGTCCCTAAAGTCAACTCCGATTCTAGCAAGAGCGCCAGCATCGCATAAGGGCTACCGGTTTTGTCGCGCCATCGGCCAACTCCTTTTCTTACCTCCCCACAAAATACACGAAAAAGATCGATGGCGTGTAAAGCCGTGGCGATAAAGGACGCACACCCGTCACCGGGCGAACCAAGCACACCGAGTTCGGCTAGTTCCCCTGCAGAGCTGCCAAATCGGCATCGAAACATGAGGGGGCGGCCAATATCGTCATTCGCCATCAAATCTTGGAGAAAGAGACAAGGCGGATGAAAGCGTTGTGTAAAGAGAGGCATGAGAAGGCGCTCTTGCATTTCAGCGATACGAACCAACTCGATTGCCTGTGTTACACTTGCGGTGAAAGGAATCTCGCACACAACGTGCGCCCGCGCTTTCAAAGCTGCCGAAACAGCCTCGAACTGGGCAGGGGCAGGCAGACAAACATCCACAATGTCGTAGTTGGCGTTGCGTAGCGTGTCGTCTAGGCGCGTGAAGGCCGCACAGTTCGGAATTTGCTCTGCCAGAGGGGCGACTTTAGCAACATCTGTGTCGCACAACGCCACCACCTCCACACCGGCGAGGGTTAACCAGCGTTCCAAATGCGCCTTCCCGGCTGCACCACAGCCTAGAATCGCTACCCTTTGGGTCTGCATAACTTCTTAATCTCCGGGCAAAGCCAATTGCAGTGCCTTGGCGTGCTGCAGGCACTCGTTCTGGACAAAGGCGCGCAAACTCTCCTGAACCTGTGTTTCGGCAGGCACCACCATCTGCTCAACGGCCTGATGGGCATCAATAACACCGCGCTCTAGATCGCCCAAAATTCGCACCAACTCCTCATCCGCAACCGCCGTGCGATAGCCGTTGCGGTTCAAGAAAGTTAGGGTAGCAATGAGAGCAGTACGTCGGTTCCCTTTGGCAAAAGGAGGAGAAAATAGCAGCCGACGCAGAAATGTGGCCGCCTGAGCCAGCACGTCATGACTGTTGCCGTAGCGGTACTGGCCGGCCATCGCCGATTCGAGTGCGATATAGTTGAAAGGCTGCACCTCACCGGTGACCACCGTGTTGATCCAGGCGATGTCGTGTGTCGTTAGATATTCCATAAGGCGAACCCCTTTCGCTTTTTCAGAAAGCGTACTCTATTTTTACGCCTCTGCCACCAAAAACCTGCCGCAGTTTATCGCTCAACCGCCTCAGCCCAGGCGCCACGGAGGGCAGAAACCCGATGTCCACAAGCACAGGGGGTGGTACCCCTATCCAGTCGCTCGGCGAAGTTCCACCGACGATAATAACCTCTATCTTCTGCTCGTGAGCAGCGCCTAGCAGATCATTGCACGAGCCGGTTCCTATTCCAACAGCCAAATGAGTTACCCCAGCATTCGCTATTTGAGGGTCGGGAGGAGTATATCTTAAGCGGCAAGCAGGCCCTAAATCCAAAGCCTGTTCGAGGGTGGAAAGCAGGTCATCAAATGCCATCGGTTTTTCTAGGCGCACCTTGCGTCCCCGTCCGTAGGGTGCTCCAACATTGTGCAGTGGGTAGACATCGTAAGCAACCTCTTCATAGGGATGCGCCTCTTTAACGGCCTCAATGACCGCCAATAGCGCATGCCTTGGTACAATCATCTCCAAACGCATCTCTTCGACCTCTTCGAGCTGTCCCCTTTTACCAATGGCCGGATTTGCCCGCTCCGAAGGGAGAAAGGTGCCCTTGCCAAGCGCTTGGAAAGAGCAGTAAGTGTACTCTCCGATGGTTCCGGCGCCGGCCTCGGCCGCCGCTCGGTGTACATCAGGTGTGGCTTGTGGCGGCACAAAAACTACCAATTTGAACTGCTGTTCTGCACCGGTCACACACAGAGGAAGCGCCTCATGAAACCCGATCGCCTCTGCCAAACACGCATCGTAGCCTTCTGGAGCGGCGGCATAGCTTAGCGGTAACACGTAGAGGGCGATCTGCTTTTCAAGCAACTGTGACAGCAGGCGATGAGCCGGCGTCTTCCAGTCGAACGCAATGGGAGGCGTATCAAAGAGCGGTGCGGCTGAGATAAGTAGCGCCCTTTTGTGTGAAGGAAGCGCCGTTAATAGAGAACAAGATAGCTGAGGCACCACATATATCTGCTCCACAAGGTCTGTAGGTGACCCTACGTGTAGGTTCGGGTTGGCGCTTGCAGGGGGAGCAGTAGGAGCAAGCAAGGGGCATAGGCTTCCCAAAAACGAGACGATCTCCTGTATGGAGGGAGCGACAACGCTACGGCGTGCGGGTCGAGTCATCGTTCTTTTGAATAGGAGCCTACGAAGATACCCTTACCCTTCTCCCTTGGTCTCCTCCTGAGGCGGTTGGGATGTCTGGGTCTCTTCCGAGGTTGCAGGAGTCTCTGCTGCACTCCCCTGTGGCTCTTGGGCAGCCGAAGCCACCTCCTTAGGCTTTTCCGATGCCTTTTTCCGTGGTCGTGGAGCCCGAGTGGTGGAAGCTTTTTCCGCCGTAACCTCTGTGGTTACGGGAGCAGGTGTTGCCACGGCCGCCTCGGGGGCCTTAGGCCGCTCACGCTCGCGTCGCTCTGGGGCCGCCGGTCGCGGTCTTGGCCGTGCCGTTGTGGTGGGGGCAGCAGCAGCGGTTCGTCCCGATGTTCGTGCAGAGGCCTTGCTGCCCGCCGCTTTCGCCGCCTTTATGCGCGCCTTTATGCGCTCCTCCTGGCGCTTGCGCATGCGGCGAATCTCTTTTGCTCGAATACGCACTTTTTCCTCCTAAACGCTGGTGTTAGCCCAATAGAGGGCAATAATAGCAGAGGCAGAATGGAAACAAACTGCCATTGAAACCGGCTTGAAAGTGTACCACCTTTGGGAACACCCTGTCAAAATCTCGCCATTCACAATCGCGTTAGCCAACTCCGTTAGCTATAGTTGTCATTTCTCTGTTGAGATTGAATAACTATCCAACGCTAGTCTACATCCTTGCCGGCAACGCCATCATGTGTGAGGTTGATGTCGGGGCAATCATCGGCAGATGGGTGAATCTGGCGCGATTTCAAAAACTTTACATGTCCATCGGCCATAGCAAAGATGCGGCCGCCATCCCAACGATCTGAGCCGGGAAAGGGATAACTTCCCCACAGCCCTACAGGCGCACCGGTATGATCGTGGCTGTTGTACCACTCTGTAATCAAAACCTTCTGAGCCGGAGAGACCACCGCCGCCTCCGTTTGCGTCACACACGTCAGCCAAGAAGGGTTGTTGAGCAGATCGCTGAAGTGCATCTGGTTAATCTGATCGGGCGTGTGGTAGAAGCTGGCGGAATAGTCGTAAGAGGTTCCGTTAAATTGCTTTAGCGAGCGCGTGTCGGAAGGGCATAATAAGATAGACGGCGACCCGTTGGCGGCATTGAAGCTGCCGCTCTGTTGCTTCTGGCCAATGCCTAGGTAGGGCATAATAGGCCAGCGCCAGTGGCGCCCCGCGAAAAGATAGGGATCGTTCGTGTTTGGATACCCCTCATCGTAGTCCTGAGTGTAGAGCTTAAAAGCTAGGGCGATCTGCCGTTGATTGGAAGCGCAGGTGGTTTTACGAGCCATCTCGCGAGCCTGGGCGAAAACCGGGAACAGAATAGCAGCAAGGATGGCGATAATAGTAATAACGACGAGTAATTCGATAAGGGTAAAGGCTCGTTTCAAAGGTTACCTCCTTTAAGATGGTTATGAACGGGTTGCCGAGCGCAACGCCCGAACATGCGGAGACGCATTATACCCTAACCCGCTGTGCACGTTGCAAGCCAGGCGAGCTTCCTTTTTCACGCCATTTCTTAGAAAACTCTAAGTTGCTTTTTAGGACTCTTTAAGGGTAGGCGTGCAATACTGTTGTCATCCGAAGCGATGAGAAGCTTCAACATCACGCACTAACCATCCTTGAGGAGGGTTTCTTGCGAGTTTATCTACGAACAGCCATCGTTCTTTTGGGGTGGTGTTTGCTGCCCTGCCTTAGCCGGGCGCAAGAGCCTATGCGTCTCTCTCTGCAAGAGGCCATTCAGCAGGCGCTGACACACAATCCCCAGGCATTGGCCGCAGCGGCGCGTGTGGCGAAAGCTCGTGCCATCCTCTCCGGCGCTTCCTCCGTTGACGACCCCGTGTTGAGCCTTGTGCATCACGAAGGAAGGAATACCGGAGGGCTAGATGAAGACGTGCTGCTGACACAGACGATTCCGTTGGGCGATAAACAACGCCAGGCGATCCATGCTGCACGCGGCGAGTTGGAGGCGGCGCTTGCCGACCAGGCAGCCGTTCGCCGAGACATCATCTACAACGTTACAACAGCCTACTATCAGGCGCTCCGTGCCGATGCCGACAACAATATCGCCACCGAAGGGCTTCACTTGGCGCAGGAGTTCCTCAAAACAGCACAAACCCAGTTTCAGGCCGGTGATGTGGCCCATAGCAACGTGATCCGGAGCCAAATTGCCCTGGCAAGTGCTCAACAAACGCTCTCCGTGGCGCAAACCGAAAGGGCGAACGCCTACGCGGCTCTGGCCAATGTGATCGGCCTGCCGGCCAACACCCCCCTGCTGTTGACCGATAAACTGGTAGCGCCAGCCCCCATTCAGGCGCGCCTGGCGGATTTGGAAACAAGGGCATTGCAGAACCGACCGGAGATTCGTTCGGCCCAGGCGCTCCTGCAGGCCCGACTTGCCGCACTGCATGGGGCGCGCATAGCAACTCAGCCCGATCTCTTCGTGGAGTTTCGACATAACCCTCTTGGCGGCCCCGACCCAGAAGGCGACTCGGTGCGCGTGGGGGTCACCTTCCCGTTAGTGGATTGGGGCAAAAACCGAGCTGACCGTCAGAGCGCTTTAGCGGCCTATAATGAACAAGAGGCGCTGCTGGCCGATGAGGAGCGCAGCGTACGCCTCGAAGTCGAAACTGCCTATCGAAATCTCCAAGAGGCCTTTACGGTGTTGGCCTCGTTTCAAACGGGCCGTCTACAACGGGCGCAGGAGCTTTTAAATATGGAACGTACGGGATATGCTAACCGAGCCGTCTCTTACCTCGAACTGTTAGATGCACAGCAAACATATCTTACAGAAGAAGAGAACTTCGCACACGCTTTGGCCGACTGCAATTTGGCCGTTGCAGCTTTACAACATGCTGTAGGAGGCGATCTCAGATGAAGACCCACCATATTGCTTTTTTAGGCATCGCTCTCCTCATGGGCTTGGCCGGCTGCTCGCACAACAGTACGGATGAGAGCGACTCAAACCCACCACTTGAGGCCGTGGCCGTTCAGACGACTGTGGCGACTATCCATCCTATGGCCTCTATCGTTCACGCGCACGGACGGCTAGAGCCGGCCCCTGGTGCCGATGCGAAAATAGCTTCTCCCCTTGCCGGAAGGCTACGAGCTGTATTCGTTCGCGAAGGCGACTCGGTGCAAGCTGGCGAGGTCGTCGCTATCGTAGATGAGCGGCCCCAACAGGCTCAATCTCTCAGCGCGGCTGCAGCACTGCGCGCGGCACAGGCTCAGGCACAACAGGCCGATTTGGCCCTGAAAGCAGCAGAAGCCGATCAGGCCAATGCCGTACAGCTTGCGCAACTCGCCCTTAAATCCGCCAAACTCGATAGGGATAATGCGGTGCAACAGGCAAAGATTGACCTAGAAACAGCCCAAACCGAACTGAAGAAGCTACTGGCCGGCGCCCGCCCTCAAGAGATCGCCCAAGCCGATCAGGCCGTTGTTCAGGCAAAAGCCACGCGCGATCGGGACGCTGCAGAGCTGGAGCGGGTACGTTTCCTCTATGAGCACGGTATCGACTCCAAGCGCGACCTCGACGATGCGCAAACCGCGCTGCAAGTGGCCGAGGCCAACCTAGCGAGCGCCCAGCAACAAGATAGTCTTATCCGCGCAGGGGCACGACCGGAGGACATCCAAGCTGCGCGGCTGCGCGTTCAGCAGGCTCAGCAGGCTTTGCAACGCGCCCAAGCCGATGGAGATGCCAAAGTGCAAGAGGCAAAAACCGCCCTTCGTCAAGCCCAACAAGGCGCTCTTCAGGTGCTGGCGAAGAAACAGGAGGCCATCGCCATGCAGCGAACGGTGGAACAGAAACAGGCCGACCTGCTAGCCGCTGAGGCCACGGCGGACTATGCAGTGCTTCGTGCGCCGCTTAGTGGGGTGGTAACCGCTCGAAACCTCAACCCCGGCGATATGGCCGACCCCAACACACCCGTACTGGAGATAACCGACCCCAATCGCCTTATTTTGGTGGCCCAACTGCCGGCAGAAGATGGAGCGCGTGTGCGTAAGGGCATGGAGGCAGAGGTCTTCTCCGACATGCTTCCTGGCAAGCCGCTTGCCGGTCGAGTGCTCAGCGTTGGACAAGTAAATCCACAAACCAACCTTCAAGAGGTGCAGATCGCCGTAGCCAATCCGAGAGGGCTTTTACGGGTGGGAGGCTTTGCCTCCGCCGACATCATTCTTGCCGTTACCCCACACGCCGTGGTTATCCCTAAACAGGCCGTTCTTACCCAAGAAAACAAGTCCCTGGTCTTTGTGGTCGGCAACGATGGGGAAGCGCATCAACGAGATGTTCGTTTAGGCCCCGAACAAGGCAACCTCGTTGAGGTGCTTCAGGGGGTGGCTCCGGGCGAACAGGTGATTCTGCTGGGCCAATATGAGCTTTCCGATGGGCAAAAGGTGAAGGTGGTCTCACAAGGGCAGAACGAAACGGGAGGGAATAACTCGTGAACCTTAGTCGCTTTGTCTCGCAGAACCTCAAAGCCATTCTTTTCGTTACCATAGCGCTTTGCGTTATCGGGGTAGGTGTGGTGGGGTCGTTTCCCGTTGCCATCTTGCCTGAGGTCACCTTTCCGCGCCTCGTTGTGATCGCCCATGCAGGGGAACGCCCTATTCGTATGACCGAGGTGGCCTTGACTCGCCCCATCGAACAGGCCATCGCGACCGTTCCAGGGGTTATTCGTATCCGTTCCAAGACGCAACGTGGAGACACAGAGATATCGGTGGATTTCGCGTGGGGCACCGATATGCTCACCGCTCTTGAACTTGTCAACACGCAAATCAATCAGATTCGCTCCTCTTTGCCGCCGGAAACCGATGTCGAGGTTGAGCGCATGAACCCCACGGTTTTTCCCATCCTCGGCCTCTCGCTCCAATCCAAAAATCTCTCTCAGGCCCAGCTTTGGACTCTCGCCACCTACACGCTGCGCCCCGCCCTAAGTCGTGTGCCGGGCGTCGCCTTGGTGGAGGTGCAGGGTGGACGGATTCCGGAGATCGCCGTAGATATCTCTCCGCAGCGCCTTATGGCCTATCATCTCTCTTTGCCGGAGGTTGAGCAGGCCATTGCCAACACAAATATCTTCAAGTCGGTTGGCCTCCTCAATCGGCAGTTTCAGCAGTACCAGGCCATTGTCTCCGCCGAGGCCACCGACACCGACCAACTTGGCCGCGTGGTGGTGGCTCAAAGGCAAGGGGTGCCCATTTTGCTGCGGCAGATAGCCCACATCTATCCCTCTGTGCAAGACCGCACGACTATTGTAACCGCTAACGGAGCTGAATCGGTGCTTATCAATATTGTGCGCCAGCCGGGAGCCAACACGGTGACGGTGGTGCACGACGTAGAACAGGCCCTTCAGCAGTTAAAACCCACGTTGCCGCCCGGTACTCAGCTTCATGTGTTCTATGACCAGTCGCTGCTTATTAAAGAGGCTGTTGGCAGCGTGCGCGACGCGGTGGTCATCGGCTCCATTCTCGCCGTCGTTGTGCTCATGCTATTTCTGGGCAATCTACGTGCTACGCTCGTTACGGCAGTTATCATTCCGGCCACAGTGCTCATCACGTTTCTCCTTATGCGCCTTTCAGGCCTCACACTCAACCTAATGACTTTGGGCGCTCTCGCCGTTGGCATCGGCCTCGTGATAGACGATGCCATTGTCGTTGTGGAAAACGTGTTTCGACACCTTACCGAAGGAGCGACTCGTTTCGATTCGATCCGGCTGGCCTCCTCCGAGATCGCGCTTCCTATGATCTCATCTACACTTACTACCGTCGTGGTGTTTTTACCCCTTGTGCTACTACAAGGGGTTGCAGGGGCCTTCTTCACCGCACTGGCCGTAACGCTTACCATTGCGCTTATGGTCTCCCTGGCGCTGGCGCTTTTCGTAAGCCCCAGCCTTTGTGCCGCCTTTCTCAAAGTACGTCCCGGCACCCCAGAGCACGGTAGGTTGTTTGAAAAGCTTATCGCTGTCTATAAAAAAGGCCTTCAGTTCTGTGTAAGACATCCGCGTTGGTTAGCTGTAGCGGCCGGTGTACTGGTTGTGGCCACCATTTTTTTTGCAACCCATCTCGGCTCCGACTTCATGCCCTCTATAGATGAGGGCGCTTTCGTACTCGATTACCGCACACCGCCGGGCACCTCTCTGGAAGAGACCAACCGCTTGCTGATGCAGATCGAGCATATTTTGGAAACAACTCCCGAAGTGAAATCCTTCTCGCGACGCACAGGAACCGAGCTAGGGTTTGCCATCACCGAGCCGAACCGCGGCGATTTTGCCGTTATGTTGCACTCGCATCGCCATCGCAGCATTGACGAGGTGATCGCCGATGTGCGCGACCGCATTGAGCGCCAAGTGCCCGGAGTAAACATAGACTTCTCGCAAGTCTTACAAGACCTTATCGGCGATCTATCGGGAGCACCGGCCCCCATCGAAGTAAAACTTTTTGGGGAAGACCAAAATCAACTGGATGGCGTTGCGCGCTCGGTGGCCGACAAGCTTGCTAAGATTCCGGGCGTGGTGGACGTGCAAAACGGGGTGATAGAGATGGGGCCGGAACTTACTGTGCGGGTAGACCCGGTGAAAGCCGGCGCCGTGGGGCTTACGCCCGAAGATGTGGCTAATCAGGTGAATGCCGCCATGTTCGGCGATGTTGCCACCCAGATACTGCAGGGCGAACGTCAAATTGGGGTAAGGGTGCGCCTCCCACAGGCCTATCGCTCCGATAAAAGCGCCATCGAGATGTTGCCCATCCATACCCCAGATGGTTACAATGTCCCTCTGGCCACACTGGGGTCTACCAAAAGGGTAGTGGGCACGGTGGAGATAACCCACGAGAACCAGCGGCGCATGGTTTCCATTGAAGCGCGTCTTTCCGGCAGAGACCTCGGCAGCGTTATGAAGGACGTACAAGCCCTTATGCGGCGTACGCCGCTGCCGGCCGGCATTACCTATGAACTTGGGGGGCAATATCAAAGCCAACAGCAGTCGTTCCGCAATCTTCTTGAAGTGTTGGTGCTTGCTGTGGTGCTGGTCTATGCCGTTATGCTGTTCCAATTCGGGTCGTTTACATCGCCCACCGTGCTTCTACTCATCATGCCGCTTGCACTCTTCGGGGTGAGTTTTGGGCTTTGGGCTACGGGCACTACCCTCAACGTCTCTTCGTTCATGGGCGCCATTATGTTGGTGGGCATTGTGGTAAAAAACGGCATTCTTCTGCTCGACCAGGCGCAACGTGCCGAGCGAGAAGGCCTAACGCCGGAAGAGGCGGTGGCGCAGGCCGGCGTTATTCGTATCCGGCCTATTCTTATGACCACGCTCACCGCCTTACTTGGTCTGGTGCCGCTTGCCTTCGGCATTGGGGCCGGCGCTCAGATGCAGCAGCCGTTGGCCATCGCGGTTATCGGAGGGCTTAGCTTTTCGACCATCTTTACCCTCGTCTTCGCCCCCACCCTTTACGTCGTCTTCCGGCGTTACCAACTGCGCCTGCAGGCCAACCAAGAATCGCCTCCAACGGCGGAGCTAACCGAGCCGATTGTGGAAGGATAGGTTCTTCGCTTAGGCCACCACGGTCTGCAAAAGCGCCCAAGCATGGCGTACCAACTCTAAGCAGCTCTGTATGGAGGGCACCGGGTCGCTCTCATGGAGCTCATATTCGAGCGCCACAAGCCGATTATAGCGAAGCCGTAGCAGGATATCGAGAAAGCCGATGGTGTCGAGCAAGCTGTCTGGGTCTCCGATATCGGCAAACTCGCGCCCCCCGTTAGGCGATACTTTTGCAGCCTTGAGATGCACATCCAGCAGGCGTTTGCCATAGCGCACCTCCGCAGCAACCGGATCTTCTTTAGCCATAATCATGTGGCCGGTATCCTCACAAGCGCCTACAAGCGGATTGCGACCTGCTACCGCTTTTAGTACCTGATCGGGATGGCCATAGAGGGTGTCACCGGGCCCGTGGTTGTGGATGGCTATGGCGATGCGGTATTCGCGGGTCAACCTGTCGAGCAAAGGCAGGGAGTCCGGGGCCGGGTAGGCTGACAAAACAGGGATGTCCATGGCCTTGGCAAACTCGAAAATGCGACGCGCCTCCGCCTCGTTATTGCTAAAGCCTACCACCCCATAGGCCAACATGCGGATATTATGGGCGGCTAGTTTCTGCTTAAAGGAGGCGATCTGCTGCGAATCGTTGGTTAGAGGGATGTGCGACATGAAGCCCTCCCAATAGTGCAAGCCAAGCTGCTGTGTGATGTCGAGGGCCTCATCGAGATTAAAGTGCCTTAGCGAGTACGATTGGATGCCCATCTTGAAGGGGCCGTAGGGGGAGTTGACGCTTTCGGCGGACTCGCTTTTGGAAGCGTCTAAAGCCAGGGTTGCCGCCCCGCCGAGGGCGCCTTGCAATAGAGCACGGCGTGAAAAAGGCATATCCAAATCTCCTTCACGACTTGAGGATTTGGTAGGAAGTTTCCCCTTCGCGCCCTCCATTTCCTGCCGTTGTTCAAATCATGCCCAAATAGGACTGTAGGGATAGGGTAGGCACAAGGCCTACTCCTACCTCAGAATTCCGCGCGTGAACGTTCCCTGCATTCCGGCACATTACCGAACTAGCTATAGGACAGCTCATTAACGTATAAATTTGTCAACGGGTGACAATCCATCCAATAGGGCAGCTCAACAAAAAACTTTTTCGATGCGTTTTCAGGAACAACAGAGCGACAAATGCAGTAAACTTAACTGCTATGGGTAAGGGAGTTGTGGTTGCCGCTATGAGCGGCGGTGTGGATAGCGCGGTAACAGCAGCCCTCTTAAAGCAAGAGGGTTATGAGGTTATCGGCATCACGTTACAGATATGGCAAGAGCATAGTGAACAGGGCAAGTACGGCGGCTGTTGTTCGCTCGGTGCAGTAGAAGACGCACGCCGCGCCGCGGCCAAGATCGGCATCCCTCACTATGTGCTCAATTTTCGCGACTATTTCGCCAACAAGGTGATCGATCGCTTCATCGAGGAGTACCGTTGTGGCCGAACCCCAAACCCCTGTGTTGAGTGCAACCGCACGGTAAAATTCGAGGAGCTGTTACGCCAGGCCGAAAATCTAGGCGCCGACTTTTTGGCCACAGGCCACTATGCCCGTGTTCGGTTTAATGAGCAGACCGGGCGTTACGAGCTATTAAGAGCGCGTGATAGCCACAAAGACCAGTCCTATGCACTGTACACGTTGCGCCAGGAGGCTTTGGCGAAAACGCTTTTCCCTCTCGGCCACATCGAAAGCAAGCAAGAGACCCGGCGCATTGCCCGAGAGCTTGGGCTGCCGCTTGCCAATAAGCCCGATTCGCAAGAGATATGCTTCGTGCCGAAGGAGGGGTATATTGCCTTTCTTAAAGAGAAGGCTCCCACAGCGCTACGTCCGGGGCCTATTGTGGATACCGCAGGGCGTAAGATAGGAGAGCATCCGGGAGTGGCTTTTTACACCATAGGCCAGCGCAAAAGATTGCCTGCCGGCCAGAAGGAGCCGCTATTTGTGGTGGCCCTCGATGCAGAGACCAACACGGTGGTTGTTGGGCCTGAATCGGAGCTGTATGCCACCGGATTCCTCGCTTCGGAATGCAACTGGATCGCCCTTTCCGGCCCGCCACAGGAAGCCCCTCTTGCCGTACAGGTGAAAATTCGCTATAATGGACAAGCAGCTTCCGCCCTCATCAGGGAAGGCGATGCGCGAGGAACCATTGTCGGTTGTTTTACGCAACCGCAACGCGCTGTAACGCCAGGACAATCTGCCGTCTTCTATGGTGGAGAGGGAGAGGAGGCCGGACAAGTGGTGTTAGGAGGGGGCATCCTCGCAGGTGCTCTCAAGCAGAGTTCATGAAACAAGCAGAGCCGTTTTCCAACGACGAACTGCCCTTGGTGGAGGCGGCCCGACGCGCTGCGCAAAATGCCTACTGTCCCTATTCGCACTTCCCCGTAGGCGCAGCGGTAGAGACGGACATGGGCATCTTTGTGGGATGTAACATCGAGAACGCCAGCTATGGGCTTTCGTGCTGTGCCGAGCGAGTCGCCCTCTTCTCGGCCATCGCGCAGGGGGCGCGGCGTTTTCTACGCCTGGCGGTCTCCTGCCCACAAACGGTGCCGGGGGCGCCCTTCGAATCGCGCGTGCCATGCGGAGCTTGCCTACAAGTGATCGCTCAATTCCTCCCCATGGAGGCTCCGCTGCTTATTGATGGGGTAGGTCGCAAATTCCTGAAGGATTTGCTTCCCTACCCATTCTCACTCAAATAAAGAACAATCACCTTAGCCGTAGAGAGAACAAATGACACAAGCGATACAGATAGTTGCCTTTTTGTTGCTTCTTGCTTTGCTCTTCGTGGCCTATCGGCTTTGGGACCTCCTAGGTACCCTCAAGAAGACGATACAAGGCCTAGAGGAGACTCGACAACAGGTAACGGTGGTGGTAGAAAGGGCGAACGGCATCGTAGATCAGGTAGATGCGATGCTCCATCAACGCATTGAGCCTACCCTGCAAACGGCTCAAGAGGCGGTCGCAAACGTGGAATCGGCCACCCGTACGGTGGTGGAGAGTGCCACGGCTTTACGGGCTGTAGTGGCCAAAGCGGAGGCTGCGGCCGGCGTTGGGCAACTCCTTGCCGCAGGAAGCGCTCTGGCCGGTGCCCTTATTCAGCGCAGACGCCAGGCTGCCGAAAAAACGAAGCCTGAAGAGGAAAAAAGCCGTAAATCAAAACGACGTTGGCTTCTTGGAAAGTAGAGAACCCAAAAAGCCACAAGGTGTGGAACCGTTTGGGCGGTTCATCCATCTCTAGTAAAATAAAAGAACCAGGAGGAAAGCAAATGGCAAATGGCAGTGACGATAGAAACGTGCTGGTAAGCGTGCTGGCCGGCATCGGGATGGGCGTGCTTGTTGGAGCGGCCGTGGGGCTGCTGCTGGCTCCTAAATCGGGAGAGGAGACACGTGATGACCTTTCACGCGCCGTGAAAGACCTCAACGATAAAATCACCGACTTAGGACGTACCCTCAGCCAAAAGGTGGCCGCGGCCAGCGACAAACTGCGTACGCAGATGGCTCAAAAAATTGATGAGGGCGTGAAAGAGGAAGAAGAGGCCGCCGGCTAGAGCATGAACGAGCCTGTGCCAGAACCTTCCACGAACGAGTCCCCTGTTCCGCCAAAACATACCCTCCCTGCTCCTGCGGAAACAGGGGACCTCGGGGAGGGGTCTTTTTTGCCTTCCTACGCTACCTACCCCTTTGGCTGGTCGCGGAAAAGCCTACGAAGATTCTTCGGTCTCTCAGCCCTTACAGGGCTTGTTCTCCTCTTTTTGTATGAGGTGCGCGCGATTTTGCCGCCTTTTCTCATCGCCTTCTTTTTGGCGGCTCTCCTGGAACCCTCCATTCGCCATCAAGAACAGCATGGACATCTCTTTCGCTCACGAACCCAGATCATCTTAGCCTACTATCTGTTCGCCGCAGCGATTTTGATTGTCCTTGCCATAAAAGTGTTTCCTTTGGCAAGCGACCAGTTTACCTCTATTAGCCATAACCTAAGCCAATACTACGCCAGCATTCAAAGCAGTGTTAACAAGTTTCTTGTGCATCATGAGAAGCTCTTACGCTATTTCGGGGTTAAACAAACCAACCTGCAAAGCCTCCTGAATGACCGTTCAGGGCCGGCCCAAAAAGCCATTACCGCTTTTTTAACAGGGGTTCGTGACATCATTCAGGCGCTACTCGACAAGATCACGTGGCTCATCATCATACCCGTTGCCACCTTTTTCATCATGCGCGACTACCCCAAGCTACGGGCCAAGTTCATCTGGTTTTTCCCAGAACCCGTTCAAGAGCAGGTGGATCGCATTTCGCGCGAGGTGGTAGACGTGTTCAGCGCCTACCTACGCGGGCTGGTCAAAATCTGTATTCTGCTCAGCATCTGCGCCACCATTCTCTTTGCGGCACTCGATGTGCAGTATGCCTTGTTTCTCGGTTTACTGGCCGGGCTTTTCTATGCGGTTCCCTACATCGGAAACATCATTACGGCGCTCAGCGCCGCCATTGTGGCCTTTCTAAGCCCTCACAACGTCCTCGGCATTCTACATGTACACGCCAATTCGTTTCCGTTTGCCCTCATTGTGGGAGGGAGTTTCGGTCTTCTTGCCGGAGTTATTTTCGACCAACTTGTCTACCCACGGGTGGTGGGAGGCTCGGTAGGGCTGCATCCGTTGCTAAGCTTGTTTGCCCTAACTGCAGGGGCAACGCTTTTTGGAATATGGGGCATGTTATTGGCAACACCGGTGGCCGCCTCCATCCAGATCGTTTTTAGCTACTTGTTTCCGCGCCTTACACAAGCCCCTCCCTATCATCTGTATGAAGATATCTCCATCAAGTCCGCCGCTACAACGCACTCGTTGCTACCTTCTGGGCTGATAAGGATGTTCAAAGCTGCAGTAACACAGATGACCGGCAAGTGGAAAAGTTTTCGTGAACGGAGACAGGGTGAATGAAGGCCATAGTAAAGGCAACTCCCGGTCCCGGAGCGAGCCTCATCGAGGTGCCCGAGCCGCAGCTGACAGCCCCTAATCAGGTGAAAATTCGCGTACTGGCCACCTCTATCTGTGGAACCGACTATCATATCTATACATGGGATGCCTGGTCGGCACACCGGGTGATACCACCGCGCATTATGGGGCACGAGTTTGCCGGGGAGGTGATCGAAGTCGGGAGCGAAGTAACCGAGCTGAAGGTTGGGGACTATGTGAGCGGTGAAAGCCACCTTGTTTGCGGCAAATGCCTTCAATGTCGCCTCAATCAACGCCACGTGTGCGCCAACACACGCATTCTCGGGGTGGATGTGGACGGCTGTTTTGCTCCCTACGTGGTTGTTCCAGAAAGCAATCTGTGGAAAAACGAACCCTCGGTGCCGCCTTACCTCGCTTGCGTGCAAGACCCACTTGGGAACGCCGTTCATGCCACCCTGGTAGAGGAGGTCGTCGGGCGTACCGTGGCCGTTTTAGGCTGCGGCCCCATCGGCATCTTTGCGGTGGCGGTGGCACGAGCGGCGGGTGCCGCGGCCATCTACGCAACCGATACACATGACTATCGTCTTGAACTGGCCAAAACGTTAGGCGCCGACGCCACTATTAACGTGGCTCGGGCAAGCGTAGAAGATTTCATAAACCGACAGACGAATGGGCAGGGTGTGGATGTGGCCCTAGAGATGTCGGGCGCTCCCTCCGCCATTCAACAAGCCTTTCGCATCTGTCGCCGTGGCGGGCGTGTTTCGCTGATGGGCATTCCCACCAAACCCGTAGAACTCGATCTGGCCGAAGAGATGATCTTCAAAGGCCTCAGCGTCTACGGTATTGTGGGGCGCCGCCTCTACGAGACGTGGAACACCATGCAGACGCTGCTGGCGTCGGGGCACCTCGATATCGCACCTGCCATTACCCATCAGCTCTCCATTACGGAGTTCGATAAGGGCATGGCCTTGATGCGCGAGGGGCTTTGCGGCAAGGTTGTGTTCCTTATGGAATAATAGTTTCTCGATAGGAGGCTACGTATGCATTCTGCGCCTATGTTTGCCTCGAAATGTTCGTATTTAACTATAATGCAAAATTGGTTTGAATACCCAATAAACGCACAGCAGATTTCAAATAGAGAAACAAGGAAGAAACTATAGTAAAGAGACTATGCCGTCAAAATTAAAGATCATCTCTCTTGGTGGCAGCGGTGAGGTCGGGAAAAACATGCTCGTTTTTCACTACACCGCAGACGGAGCAGGCCCAGAAGACGCCATCGTGGTCGTGGATTCTGGTGTGATGTTCCCCACCGAAGAGCACCCCGGAGTCGATCTCATTATCCCCGACATCACCTACCTCCTAGAACATCGCGACTTGGTGAAGGCTATCTGCCTCACTCACGGCCATGAAGACCACATCGGTGCGCTTCCCTTCGTGCTTCGGCAGCTGCCCGTGCCCATCTACGGAACCCCTCTCACCCTTGGGATGGTGCATGAAAAGCTCACCGAACACGGCCTTGCCGCAGCGACAGAGTTCCACAACTATCCCGATCGAGAGCCGGTAAACTTCGGGCCTATTTCTGTGGAGGCCATCCACGTTACCCACACCCTGCCGGACACGGTTAGCCTCGTGCTGCGCACACCGGTCGGCACAGTGGTTCATACCGGCGATTTCAAAATTGACCAGACCCCGGTGGATAATCGCATTTGCGATCTCGCGCGATTCTCTGAGATCGGCGAGCAGGGCGTCACTTTGCTGATCTCCGACAGTGTAAACGCAGAGCGCAAAGGTTGGTGCCCTTCGGAGCGTACGCTGCGCCCCACATTCGAGCAGTTTATGCGTGAGGCCGAAGGCCGCTTCATCCTGGCCACCTTCGGCTCAAACCTCCATCGGGTACAGATGGTCTGCGATGTGGCCGCAAGCCTTGGGCGGAAGGTGGCCATTTATGGCCGCAGCATGAAGCAAAATGTGGCGACGGCGCGATCACTGGGCTACCTCAAAATAGAAGACTCGCTGCTGGTTCGTGTAGAGGACCTCTCCAACTACGCTCCCAATGAGATCGTCATCCTCACTACCGGAAGCCAGGGCGAGCCTTTAGCCGGCCTGACCCGCATGAGCCGCGATGAACATTCCCCGCTTCGCATCCAACCCTCCGACACCGTCATTCTCTCCTCCACCCCGATTCCCGGCAACGAGGATAGTGTATGGCGTGTGGTCAATCGTATTTGCCGTATCGGCGCCCGCATGATCTACGATCACATCCACAACGTGCATGTCTCGGGTCATGCCTATCAAGAAGAGCTGAAGATGATGATCACTCTCACGCGCCCCGAGTTCGTCGTGCCCTATCACGGCGAGCCGAGGCACTACGCCGCCTATGTTCGCTTAGCGCGTGAAATGGGTTACCCGGAGGCGCAGATTCTTACCTTTGAAACAGGCCAGGCGCTTGAAATGGATGCGGAAGGAGTGCGACGCTGCGAGGAGCCTATTCCGCACGGCAGCGTGCTGGTAGATGGCATCTCCACAGGGGGCGTGAGCGATGTGGTGCTGCGCGACCGGAAGCATCTCTCCCAAGGCGGCACGGTCATCGTGACCCTTGGTCTAGAACGCGACACCGGCGAGATCGTCTCGGGTCCCGACCTTCTCTCACGCGGCTTTCTGCACCCAGAAGATAGCAGTGAGCTGTTCGAGGAGGCCGCCGAGCGCGTACGTCAAGCCCTTGAAGAGCTTGACGAGCACGAGTTCTTCGATCTCGATACCCTGCGTGTCACCATCCACGACACGGTTGCTCGCTTCTTACGCAAGCGAACCAATCGGCATCCTGTGGTCATCCCTGTGGTCATGGAGGTATAAGCGGCCAGAAAAGGCCGTTTCTTTTCCTAGAGCGCAGCCAAACTATCAGCTGCGCTCTGTCTCCTACTCCTTCAACCTCCATAAAGGCCGTTTTTATGCCTTCGCAAACCTCTTGGTCACGCCACGCTCAGTTGCTCGGTCAAGCCTAAGCTTGGGATGGATTATGCACAAAATTCCTAAGCGTGCCCAGGCCTTGAATGGTAACCGCCACAACATCGCCGGCCTTTAAAAAAATCGGCGGGTTTCGGAAAACGCCCACGCCTCCGGGCGTGCCCGTCGAGAGGATGTCGCCCGGCTGCAGGGTCATGGTGCGTGAGAAGTAGGAGATGAGGTAGGGAATACGAAAGATGAGGTTGGATGTGTTGGAGCGCTGCATGACGTGCCCGTTTAAGGTAAGTGAAATATCGAGCGTGTGCGGGTCTGGTATCTCATCGGCGGTAACCAGATAGGGCCCGATAGGAAAGAACCCATCCGGCGTTTTGCCTCGTACCCACTGCTTGTCGCCGAACTGAATATCGCGTGCCGTTACATCGTTGGCGCAGAGATAGCCAGACACGTACTCCATTGCAGCCGCCTCAGAGATATGACGTCCCTGTTTGCCGATCACCACGGCCAGCTCCGCTTCATAGTCTATCTGGTCTGAGATGCCAGGGAGCAGGGAAATGGTGCCTTCTGGGTCGTTGATGGCCGTGGCATATTTGCTGAAGAGAATGGGTCGTTCGGGAATAGGCTGGTTCTGCTCTTCGCAATGGTCTCGATAGTTTTGCCCTACACAGAGGATTTTTGGAGGGTCGGCGATGGGGGCAAGCAACTGCACTTCAGAGAGCGGCACAGAGGTGCGCTCCAGAGATTCCCGAGCGCGTTGCAACGCCGCCGTTCCTTCTGCAAGGAAGGCGGTCATGCTCCCCCGATAGGCCTCTGAGAGCGGCACCACGGTGGCCTCGTCTTGCAAAACACCCAGTCGAACCGCATTTTGATAGCGAAAACGCACGAGCTTCATCGTTTATCTCCCATAGGAAAGGTACAAAGTGCCCGGCTAACGCCAGGGATGGATAAGGAAAAGAACGATCAGTGCGATCACCAGAAGAACGACTATGAGAAGAAGGGCTGGTACAGCCGACGAGCGCTGCTTCTGAGCTTTCCGAAGCGCTACGCGCTCCTCCAGGGTAAGCTTTACCGGCGCCTCTTTTTGAGGTGGGGAAGCGCCCTCATCCGGTGGGGCACCCAAGGGTTTACCGCACTGCCAACAGGGGTCTTGAGGGGTCGCATCTTGATTAACCGCCCCGCAATGGGGGCAGCGAATACGTTCCATTCACACTCCTTTTTGAGGTCGGCTTTGTCTCTTTCATTCTACCTGCATTCCCTCGCTCTTGATGAGCTTTATAGCAGCAGAAAAACAGAGCGGCGGGAAGTGAATGTATTCACCCCCGCCGGTAGACCTTCGGGCAGATAAGGCCCGCAAGGAACGGATTTTAGTGCTGGCACTGATAAAACCAGTAGTCCGGATGAATCGTGTTATACATGGCCGAGTCGATAGCATATTTAGCATGGCCATCTATGAAGGCATAGTTACGCCCATTGAAGTGCGGAGGTACCCAGTCTGGGTAGCACTCTGGGCAGGTGAAAGTCGGATTGAACTTTCTCACTACGGGGCAAGCCCCATTAACGATGTTGGCGAGGTTGGGGCCGTTAAAGCCCTGTATTTCCACCACGCGGTCGTCCTTTCCAGAATCCCACAGGACGATGAGCTGAGCCGGTTCGGGAATTTGTGCCTCCCCGATGGGCGAGCCTAGGTAGACGGTGCCATCACCCACGTTGCTGTTATACATATAGGAGGCACTATCGGTGTTGGTGGCCTCATTCCATGTAGAACCATGCGCTCCAGGCGAGGTAGAAGGGCATGTCATAATCTGAGCGTTCTTAATGTAGGGCTGCAGATCATAGGCCCAGTTCAGCCCATGTTCCGGATGTTGTTGTGGGTCGGTATACCATCCAAGCACGCCAGCGGGAGGAGCACCGATGAAAGTGCCATACTGGCAGGGCCAAAAGCCGGTACATCCATCGTTGTTATAGTTCTGCCACTCGTTCATAAAGTGCTCATCGTAGTCTTGAATGTACATTTGGCTGGCCATACCGAGCTGTTTAAGGTTAGAGAGACAGCTAGTTTGGCGCGCCTTTTCTCGCGCCTGAGCGAACACAGGGAAGAGAATTGCTGCTAGAATCGCTATAATGGCGATAACGACAAGCAGCTCAATCAGTGTAAAGGCCTTTCGCATTGTGTCGTCAATTCCTCCTAGATGCATCATTGAACAAAGTAAGGTTCCAGTGCCTGTAGCCAGCAAAGGGCAGTCTACAGATTCACTATATCTATTATACCATAACTTACGCCACAGATGCCTTAAAGTTTCTCAATATAACTTGAGAATATGCCATTTTTCTGGAATACGAAGAATCATCTAAAGCTCTCGATTATGAGAGTGAAATGGAGCTGCTGTTGCCAGAAATTGACCAAAGGTTCGGTCAATTCTTTGAAAATTTATCTCTTTTTTGTTGACCATTCGTTTGGTTATATGAAAATCAAATTTTTATGTGAACTTATCTCTGTAGATAGAATTCGATCATTACTTTCTCATCTCACGGACTCGATGTGAGGTAACCACGCTTGGTCTGAGTGTACTGTTGATAACCGTTATTGGGCAAGCACTTAGGAGGCCAAGTACCATTCTTTCCTTCAACAGGGGAGATAGAAGCGTTCTTATAGGGAATACAATCCATCAGTGCGGCTGAGACTGCAAGGAGGAAAAGACAAGTTAGAGACTTTGGGCAAGTACCTCTTTAAAACGCTGCCTCAACTGCATAAATACCTGATGATGGGCAGTGTGAGGCCGGTAGGTCTTCTGAGGGTCTGCTGTAATACGTCCTAAATCCGCTATGAACCCCATGGTTTCCAAAGCTAAGAGAGCGGCTCCACGGCTGCTCGCCTCTGCCTCCTTCGACAAAACAATGGGATGCCCTATAGCATCTGCCATCATCTGCGCCCATAAAGGCGAGTGTCCAAGTGCCCCACCGGAAGCTACGATGCGGCTTGCCTTCGGGAAGAGCGGTTTCAGGCGCTCGACGGCCTCGGCAAACTGCATGGCCACAGCCTCCATCCCAGCCGCAAGGATATCTAAGGGAGCGGTATCAAGCTGTAGCCCCATCAAAGAGGCCCTCGCGGATAGGCTCCAACCAAAACTTCGCTCTCCTGCTAGAAAGGGAAGAAACAGCAGCCCATGGGCGCCTGGCTCTCTGCCAGCAAGCAGGTTCTCGGCATTTTCGGGAAGGCGTAGAGTGCGCTGCATCCAGTCGTATACAATTCCGCCATCGCTGAACGCCGCCCCGATAAGCGGCCTATACCCATCTACCCGATATCGCCACAGCCCCGCGGGCGGGTCGGGGTCTAGGGCTTCCCGACGAATATCCCATAAAACCCGAATGGCACCCGAAGTGCCCAGATTAATCGCCATGTGCGTGCTATCCACACATCCACTCCCCACATTGCTGCAGGCACCATCTCCATAGGGCAAGCAGAAAGGCTTGTTGGCCAACGCCGGCCACCGTGAAGCATAGGCGGATTGTAGCCCCTCCAGCCTTTCGCCATCGGCGGCAATCGGGGCTAAATGCTTTGCCGAAAGCCCCACTTGGTTCAACAGCTCCTCATCCCAAACACAGCGTTTTTGGTTGAAAAGCCCCGTGGCCGAAGCCATGGAGATGGAGATCGGCACGTCTGTTCGGCCAAACCAACGCCGGTAAAGAAACTCTCCCGGCGAGAGCCATTGAGCGACTTTAGAAAACGTATCGGGAAAGCTCTCTCGAAGCCAGGCCAGCCGAGCCGGATAGTAGGAGGGATGAAGCGGACAACCGGTACGCCGATGGATGGCCTCTGCATCCAGCCGTTCACGTAAACGCTGGGCAGCGGCGGCCGCTCGCATATCGGCCCAGTTATAAAGCGGCGTTACAGGGCGTCCTTTGGCGTCCACGCCCAAACAGGAGTGCCAAAAGGTAGAGACCCCCACCACAGCCACCCGTTTGGCCTTCTCCCCTGCATTGGCCAGAGCGGTATCGAGGCAACGCTCCACATGCGTGGCAAGCTCCTCCATATCCATCTCCACACCGCCCTCCGGGGTCGTGTTCATGCGATAGGCCACCTGCGCATGGGCGTTCTCTACTGCACGCCCTTGAAGGTCCCAAAGCATTACACGGGTGGAGGAGGTGCCAACATCTATGGAGAGGGCCAGAGGGTCGCTATCGCCAGTTGGGGGGCACATGAAACTCAGTATCTCCGTACAGCGTTTGAATGAAGTTGACCTGGCCGGCATGGTAGGCCATGTTTCGATAGCCCATAAGGATGAAACGATGCCCCGGTATGCGCGCGTTGCGACGCTCGTACTCCCGTTCGAGGTCGGCATCCGATAGGTTTTCGATCGCTTTTGCCAGGGCATCGGCGCTTTCCAACAGCGCTTGCAGGGCCGGCTCCGCCTCCTGAAACACAGGGGTCTCCACATCGCGCGGCTCGCCTCGCAGATAGGATGCGAACGAGTAGTTCACGGCCACGCATTCGGCGATGAGGTCAAGCACCGAGCGTGTGGCAACCGTGTCCGACACCTGAATGCGCCAATTGAGCTTATCGGGTGCAGTGGTTCTTACAAAGTGCGCCAACGATTCCGCTATGGCACGTGTATGCTGCGCCACATAATCCTGAATGCGCATGGTCTTTCCACTCCTTCAACAGTTTCGGCAGAACCACTCTATTTTACCGAATTAGCCTGCCCTGGCCCCCGGGGCATCCCGTTAAGCTAGGCCGCGAAGAGTGGATGGCGAGAGGGGCGGAGCAACGTGAGATGGTTTTTGGATGTCTTCACCGCGTCATAATTTCAGGGTGGAGAACGCTCTGTGCATCAGCCCGACGAAAAAGGACCGAGCAAACTTAGGCATCGGGGGCGGGCTGATGCACCGGAAAAACGACTTTAGAGCAGGGCGACCTCATTTCCTGCTGCACAGGGGATATGATGCCGCTGGCACACACCCGAAAGCAGGTTCCACAGGGCTTCGAGCGCCTGCTGAGCCGCTGCTAGTGCCTCCTCAGCTACCCCCGCATCGCAAACCGTCTGTGCGAGAAGCTGCTTCTCCTGCTCTCGATGGGCTTTATCGGCCTCGACATGCACGGCAAAATAGCGCCAGGTTTCTGCATCGCGAACGCCGTAGTGCTGCTTGAGGCCCTCTATCTTAGTTTCAGAGACCTCCGGTATCTGGCTCTCATAGGCGTAGAGTGCTGCTAGTCCACGCGTGAAATGGCCTTGGCTACAGAGCGCTCGAAAGGTTGCCACACAGTTGGCCGTTTCCGGTTGAACTGCAGCGTTGAGTACCTGGCTTCTCGTTAGGCCAAGTCCCTGAGCGAATCGAAGCCACAGTTCGGGGTGGTTCGGGGAGCCTCCCTCCTCTTCGATGAGGTTCTGCAAGATGGGCTTGCGCAGCTCTGGGTCGGCGATGCGAGCATGCAGGGCAGAGAGATAGGTGGGGAAGGCCGCGACATGATTATAGTACTGGCAGGCATAATCTTGAAGTGCCTCCAGAGACAGTGTTCCTTGGTTCCATGCCTGATAGAAGGGATGGGTAAGTACATGTTTCGTTGCGATGGCCGCATCGAGGCGGCACAGAAACGACTCCGTTAGGTACGGCAGCGGGGCACGGGATGTCATATCTGAATGTCTCCTTTTGAAGCAGTTAGGGGTTGGTCGTTTGTGCGAAACTCCCAGGTCGCCTCTATTATACCCGCACGTCCGGTGCGGCAGTTTCTACAACAACAGTTGTTCAAATCATGCCCAAATAGGATAGATTTGATTCCTGCTTCTCAGAGGCCGGTTTCACGCACACGGAAAGCTGTAGGGGTAGGCCTTGTGCCTACCCTTTCCCAATAAGGCCTACACCTAAAAGGTGGACGCACGATGATCGTGCCGGTCGGCAGCTACTCAAGAAACTGCTGAAGCCGTGCAAGAACAGGCACATTGATTGGATTCATCATACATCAAGCTAAATGCACGCACATAAGGGGAAATGAGAAAAGAAGGAGGGGGAAATGGAGCTGGGGGGATTCGAACCCCCGACCTCTTCGATGCGAACGAAGCGCTCTCCCAGCTGAGCCACAGCCCCTTTTTCACTATGTAGTATACGCCGCAAAAGCAGCTCTTGTCAAGCTATCGCCTGCTAACTTCACAGATTGGAGAGGTACAATTTAGCTACACACGGCAGGAAACAGAGGCAGATTGAACGAGGACACCGTTTTCATTGAGGGGCTGGAACTCTATGCCTATCATGGCGTGCCGGAGGCGGAGCGCGAAATCGGGCACCGCTATCGGATAGATGCACGGCTTCGACTCGACCTGGGCGAGGCCGGCAAGACCGACAGCCTCAGGAGCACGGTGGACTATGCCGCAGTAGCTCAAATGATCGTAGAGACGGCCACAAAGGAGCGCTTTTTGCTTGTGGAGGCGCTTGCAGAGGCCCTCTGCGCCAAACTGCTGGAGGGTTTTCCTGCTGTGCAAGAGGTGACACTAACCGTTCGCAAGGTGCTACCGCCCTTTCCCTGCATTGTGGCGGCTGTGGGGGTGGAGCTGACACGTCGGCGCGCCTAGATACGCCGAATGCGCTTGCTCATCGCCTTTCGAGTCGATTCCACGGGCACACGCTTGGCGACGAGCTGGGCCTCCAGCAGCCTGAAGAAGGTTTCTCTTTCTGCAGCCCGCACAACAGCCTGTTCATGTGCTTCGGCGAGTGCCACCGGATAGCCTGCTCCCTTCCTTGCCTGATCGTAACAGAGAGCATGCACCTTCTCTAGCAGCGCTCTATCTTCCGCCACCCAAGCGGGCAATTCAATGCGGGCGATCTCCGCCCCGGTGTTCAAGTAGAAGAAGTGAATGCGCTGCTTCTCTCCATAGAACTGCAAAACCTTTGAACGCGAGCCAAAGAGGGCCGAACGTTCGCCGGGTTGCAACAGCGCTGCCAAGAGGTCGGCATCCGTAAGCACCTCCACGCCGGCGCAGGCCGGCTCTTCATACTGCGGAGCCGTGCGCAACCTTTTGGGACAGAAATGGTCGCAGTCGGTTGTAGGATGGGGGCATCGAGCAACACGCAACATGTTGATGACTTCACGGCTTTGGGGTGCACTGATGTAGCCCACTATCGGTGCGCCCCTGGCTTGCACCCGCTCGAACGCCTTCATGAACCGATGCAAGGCATGCTCTCGAAAGTGAGGGGTCTCCGACTCGATGGGCCAAAGAATGAGACTGCCATCCGCCATGAGCAGCAGCGGTTCCGTCTCTTTCTCGGCAAGGTACGCGAGTTGCTCGATCTCGTTTAAAAACCGATAGACGGCAAAACGGCGTGGCAGCACCGCTCCCTGCTCGGCACCTAAAAACGCTTCGAGGCCATCCGCCTGCACCTCCTCATTGCCTTCCAGCAAGGAGAGAGAGGGAAAGGAGGAAAGCTCCGCATGAGGGTCGGGGCGATAGCGAATAATGGCCGAGCCGATGTTCAGCAGATAGCACAATAGAATATCGTGCCGATCGGCCACGATCTGAGAGCCATCCACGGCGATAGCGGTATAGATGGATGGTGCATCGGGTGGGGCGATGCTGCCATGCGGTGCATCCAGCAGATTCGGCAGCAGCCAGGAGGTTCGGCTTAACTGTAGCCGCTGTTGCAAGCTCTGCCATTCGTCCGCTGCCCTCTGCATGCGTCGCCGAGCCTCTTCCAAAGCGGTGAGGCGTTTCGGTCGAAGCTCAGACACCTCTAAGGTGAAATCCTGCAACTGTGCGGCCACTTGCCGGAAATCGAGCATAAGCAAGTCCTCTGCCAAGACAAGCGTTTACGCTTATTCTACCGTTTTCCAAGCAAACCTCCGCTCAGCTTTCCGCCCATAATGCGAAGGGTTAGTGTGGATAGGGTCTGAAGGCCTTCCTTATGCGTGCTTGCCACCGATCAGCTTGGCATCGGCCCAGTTAGCGAGGTCGTTCTCGCGTTGCCCGTCGTTGTCCCAGTTATCGGAGACGCGTAGCAGAAGGGTTTCGGCACCAGCCACGTCTATATCAATGGCTTTGGGTATGGTGTGGGCGTAAACAGGCCCGCTGTCATACATACAAACTCCGTCCACAAAAACGGTGAAGTTAACAGAGGGGGGTGGGTTTTTGGCCTTAGCAACACTATCGTCAATCCCTATGAGCGCCTGAAAACGGCGATACCCCTTATGCAGCCTGTAGAGAATCACCGTGTTGGCTGCGCAGCCCAAGCCCTTAGCAAACCGCTGCCCGTGCAAAGCAATGGGGCCTCCGTTGAAACTTCTATCTTTTGTGAATACCGGCTGTGGAAGCCCCACACCACGTTGAGAATCGGCCTCGGTAAGGTCGCTAAGATAGGTTATCGTGTCTGCCGATGGGGGAGCAGACGCTTCCTTCCGTTCCAATACAATTGCCTTGACCTCTATACGGCTCGTGGAACCAGCAGGGACGGAAACCCACAGCCCATCCTCTAGCTCCGCATGAGTTTTCGTGCCCATATCGTGCCCGTTAAAACGGATGCGATAAGTTCCGGGTGCCAAATAGCGAATTTGAAGACGGGTCTTGCGTGTTTGACGAGTGGCATTGGCCAGAACGATTCTACGGTGATGGACTATGTCTAAGCAACGCAGCGATACCGTCTGATCTGCTGCCACAACAAAGCCGTCCTCACTTCGTTCAAGCGCATAGATGAGATTAGCCATTCCTCTAGCATAGGTGTCGTACATGGTGCGCAAGTTCAGATCGCGCAGTTCTTGAACCCCAAAAGCATCGTTCCAACGATCTCGCGGCAGTGCCAGTCTTTGTAACACAAGGTAGGTAGCATAGGCCGGTCCCTCGGCATAAGTTAGAAGGTCTCCGATCACCTCTACAAAAACAAGGTCTTTTTCCTGACAAAGGTTTGGGGCACAGTCGTAGTCTATACAGCCACGTACCCCCACACAGGTTACGCCGGTAAAAGGCTGTCCCGACGGGTCTTTGTCGAGAGTGATTCCTAAGGTGAGTATCTGTACCCAAATGAGGTCTTTGGCGATATCGAGATAGGTTGTATCGCCGGAGCGCTCATATTTGTGGATAAGGGCACGTGGTATCCACCCTATCCAGCAGTTGTACATATTCACGCCTTCATGCAGATAGTTCATGCGATCTTCAGGTTCCAACATCTCCTTAAACCAGGCGCAGATGCGGTCGGCAATTTTGAGGTAAGTCGTGTCTTTGGTTTCTGGATAGAGCACTTGAGAACAGATTTCTGCGGAGTAGGCAAGCAGAGTGGTTATGGCCCAATCGTCTCGGTGATCGCCCGGGGCCGCTCGTTCAACATCCCAACAAGGCGCAAAGATCATGGTGTCTAAGTTTAGCTTTTTCCAAATGTCATGCCGCATCATATCAAGAGCGATCTCTTTCAAGGAGTCGTCGCCGGCTATGCGTGCGGCCGTGTAGAGGGCTTCGGACGCTCCCCAATTGCCTCCGTCGAGACGGGGGAACGGATGAGCATAGTCGCTAAAATAGCCCCATCGGGTAACCCCTCCATCGCGCCTTACAAAGTAGCTCGTGCCGTCCTTGCCTAGGATAGGAGTCTTGTCGAGAATGTATTTGCCGAAATTACGCTCCCACAGCCTTTGCGTGGCATGGCCTTCATAAACGAGAAAACACCCGATTTGCAGGCTGCTTTCGTGCCCATAAGGGTAAGCCGCGTTGGGATACTCCTCCATAGTCCAGCCATAGCCGGGCACAAAAGCATCGGGTGCAGCATGCCGTAGGGGCATCTTTTCCAACGCACGATAGGGATCGTAGTCAAAACGGAGCTGCTCAAAGTCGAGGAAAGAAGAGACAATATCGGCATAGTATTTCTCACACACATGGTGCACTCGCCCTCCCAAATCTCTATCGAAGAGAACCGCGCACTCTTTGGGTTCCCCCTCTCCCATACGTAACTGCCAATAGCCATAAGCCCTCTGCTGTTCCGCCCGAATCTGGCCGCTTTTAAAGTGGGTGTTACTGCGCTGTTCGGTGCGACCGTTAGGTTGAACATGGGGGTTTACTTTGGCAATGAAGACATAAGCCGTGTCTACATTTCCCGCCTTGCTGTGCCCTACAACCACAGGGCCGGTGCCGTCAATAAAAACCTCTCTGTTCTCGGCATCGGCAGCGGTTTCACCGCGCGTAATCCAGGCGCCATGCGGACGCGCATCGGTCTGGGGCGTACGAAAAGCCACAGACGCGGCGTGCGGCCCGGAAATGGCGACATGCAGTAGGGGCAGCCTATCGTCCGAATTAAGGCGATAGACTACCTCTCCTGCAGGCAAAGTAAAGGCGATGGCGATTCGATGGGCGTTGTTTTCGAGAACCCTATAGTGTGAGGCCATCCCACCGCCCAAGAAGAAGCTATCTTCACGACTTACAGGACGTGCCACCACCACTCCACGTACGGTTACCGAAGCATAGTGCCATGCGCCGCTATCGTCTTTTTCAAATGTATGAACCTGATCGCCGGTTTCTAGCTGGATTTTGTTGGAAGATATCTTTAGTGTGGTCATAGGTTCTCACCGTCTTGTTTTTTAGAGAGAAAAAAAGGGGAGAGGTGCCCTCTCCCCTCAACATACAACCTATTAGGAGATGAAGCAAGGTTTAGTGTGGGCCTCGAAGGGCTGAGATGTAGATGGCACGCAGCACATAGGCTCCTTGGTTGCCTGTTGCCGCGTTAACCTGCTTTTGCTGCTCCGGCGACAGCTTGGTGAAGTCGCCCTGGCACTGGATGGCGAGCTGGCGCAGGTTCATTGGCGGCACAGGTTTGACGGCAGGCGTGCTCGGTGCAGGATGACCGCGAAAAGTCAGTTTGTATATTCCGAAGAGCACGCCGGCCAAGACCACAACAGCGATAGCTATCTGCAGAGGGCCTACGTTCTGTTGCAGCCTACTTTCCGCACCACTAACCTTATTGGAAGTGCTTGGCCGCTTAGGTTCTGAAACGGTCGGCATTTCGGATTCCTCACTTGGAGTAGCGATCTTCAAGGTCTTTCAGGTCTTGAAGGGCGCCCGGTGCGGTCGCATCGCAATTGATATACTGCAGCATACTTCCGCCCGGATCGCACCCCGGTCCCTGGTTCGCGTTATTATCACCGCACCAGAAGGTACCCCACACGTTGAAGGGCGCTTCGGTTGCAGACGGCTTCATGCTTTTGGCGTGCCCATCGGCAAACACGCAATTGAAGGTCGCATTATGACCAGCAAAACCAACATCTCGGAAAAAGTGGTTGTTACAGGCAGTCGTCCACCACATGGTGCCCACGTCGGGAGAGTTAGGTAGTTCAGTCTCTGCAACCTCTATCTTCTGTGCCGGTTTGTCTATTAGGGCTTGTCGCTGTACTCCCATCCACGGCATAGGCTGCACACGCGGGTTCGTACCGTAGGAGATGAAGTAGTGAGAGGCTGGGTTCCAGGAAGGCACGAGTTGGTTGTTTAGCGGATTAGACGGGCATTTGAACATATCGGGATTTTTAATGTAGGGGTATAGGAGATCGCCCCAAAGACTGCCATCATCCTCGTAGTCGAGCACATAACACTCATCGTAATCCTGCAGGTACATCTGCGAAGCAAGCCCTATCTGCTTCATGTTGGAGAGGCAGGAGATTTGACGGGCCTTCTCACGGGCTTTAGCGAAAACAGGGAAGAGAATCGCCGCCAGAATCGCTATAATAGCGATAACGACAAGCAATTCGATGAGCGTAAAAGCAGGGCTTTTCTTTTGTGGTTGCATGGCACAAACTCCTTTCTAAGTTCCTAAAAGTTGACTGTTCGTTACCTAAAAGCCGAAACATGATTCGTAGCTTGTAGGCTGAATCCATTATAACATATGTTTCGTAATATTTCAAGAGTGTTCTATCCCTATCTCAATGCCAACCTAAGCGACAGAAAGTCTCCGGCCTACAAAAACAAACAGCTACCCGCGACAACTTCGGAATGCGCGAGGGTAGCCAATAGCAGAAGAGATCGGTTTGGGTGCAGCAGACTAGTTATAGGCGTTTTCGAGGTCTTGCAGGCCTTGTGCAGCCCCAGGTGAAGGCTCATCACAGTTTGGATCGTAGTAGTCACCGCAGAACGGCACCGTGTTGGAGAGGATGTCGGTATAGGTGCCCCACATGTTGAAAGGTGCGTTGGTGGCAGTGGGCTTGAGCGGCTTGGCGTGCCCATCGGCAAAAGTGCAGTTGAAGGTGCCATTATGTCCGGCAAAACCGACGTCACGCCAAGGGTCGCTTGAAGGGCTACTCGATATGAGAAACCAATGCGAGCCGATCTCATAGTAACCTTGCGCTTTGCACTCGCCAAACTCGATCTTCTGAGAAGGCTCTTGTATGTAGGCCTCATTCCTTATTACCCCCAGCCAGCTATCCGGATGTATCCGCACGTTAACGGCATAGGAGACGTTGAAACTGAAAGAGACGAGAGTGTTGGTTAGGCCGTTATTCGGATTGGAGGGGCATTGGTATATCTGGAGGTTCTTAATGTAAGGGTAGAGAAGGCTCGCCCATGCGTATCGTGGAGTCAGTGGATGCTGCACGTTAATAGATGTCTACAAAGGGAGCGTAGTCCTCGTCCTAGTCCTGTAGATCCATCTGGGAGGCCAGCCCCAACTCCTTCATATTGGAGAGACAGGTTATCTGTCGCGCCTTCTCGCGTGCCTTGGCAAAAACGGGAAAGAGAATCGCTGCCAAAACCGCTATAATGGCAATGACAACGAGCAGCTCGATGAGCGTAAACCCGGTGCGGCGCTTTGTTGACGGCATAGAACTAGGTTCCTTTCGTAATGTTTTTAAGAGATGTTGTAATTGCTAATGTGTCACATGAAGCTTCTACCAACAGTGTTCTCTCTGCTGCTTTCGTTGCCAACCACATGACACTTCGATAAATGTAATATTAATTATATCATCGGATAGACAATAAATTTCTAAAGGACTCTTGATACGCCACTCCGCTGTTATCGAAACTAGCTTGGGCGCTAATGACCATCCGTAGCTGTCTATCAACTTTAAGCAGTTGGCTTATCAGAATGGTAAAATAGGAAGTGTGGACGAAAAACCGATAATTTTGATGACCTGACTTTACCAGACAGGGTTTAGCCCTAAGAGAAAGGACGTTTGGCTTATGGATAGGCCTGCTGCTCAAGTGCCTTCTCCGCAAGATGGTTTCAACGTCAACGTTGTGAACGCGCGCTCCATTATGAAGCGACCGGAAGAGCCTTGCAGCTTTATCATCTTCGGCGCCTCCGGCGACCTCACCCATCGCAAACTTATCCCTGCCCTCTATAACCTCGCATGCGACAACCTGCTCCCTCCCGAATTTCAGGTCTACGGCTTCGCCATCACCCCAATGAACGACGAATCGTTCCGTAAAGATATGGAAGAGGCCGTGCGCAACAGCAAGGAGGCTAGTCCTTTCGACCTACGGGTTTGGCACGGATTTGCAAAGAGGCTGCACTACATTACCGCCGATTTTGAGGCGCCCGACGGTTATAAGCAGCTTCAAGAGAAAATAACCTCCTATGTGAAAGAGAAAAACATCCCCGACAATCGCCTCTACTATCTTGCCACTTCGCCCACTTTCTACGAGCTGATCGTCAGCAAACTAGGAGAGCACGGCCTTGTAACCCCCGACTATGCCAGTGGAACGCAATGGACGCGCATCGTGGTGGAGAAACCCTTCGGGCACGATCTGCACTCCGCTCAAGCCCTCAACGCCAGCATTCATAAGGTGTTCAAAGAGGAGCAGGTCTACCGCATTGACCACTATCTCGGCAAAGAGACGGTACAGAACATTTTGGCGTTCCGCTTCGCCAACTCCATCATCGAACCGATCTGGAACCGTCGCTATATTGATCACGTTCAGATTACCGCAGCGGAGACGCTGGGTGTGGAGCATCGTGGCGCCTACTACGAATCGGCAGGCTGTCTACGCGACATGGTTCAAAACCATCTGTTCCAGTTGCTTTCCGTGATCTGCATGGAGCCTCCGGTTCGCTATGAGGGCACAAGCCTGCGCGATCGCAAGGCCGATGTGCTGCGCGCCGTGGTGCCCATCAACCCCGAAAACCTGGCCGACATCGCGGTGCGAGGGCAGTATGGGCCGGGTTTCATCGCCGGGCAGCCGGTGGTGGGCTATCGGCAAGAGCCGGGCGTGAACCCACAATCGAACACAGAGACCTATGTCGCCCTCAAGCTCTTCGTGGATAACTGGCGCTGGGCCGACGTGCCTTTCTACCTCCGCTCCGGTAAACGCCTCGCCGCCAAATGCACTGAGGTGGTTATTCAGTTCAAGCGCGTTCCCCACCTCTTCTTCCAGCTCTCTGCCGACGACCAGATAGAGCCGAACCTGTTGATCATACGCATTGCTCCGGATGAAGGCATTGCTTTGCGTTTCGAGGCCAAAGTGCCCGGCCCCGAAATGGTGCTTCGTTCCGTTCAGATGAACTTCAGCTACTCCGAAACCTTTAAGGTAAGCCCGGCCACAGCCTATGAAACGCTTCTTCTGGATGCCATGATCGGCGACACCACGCTGTTCAACCGTGCCGATCAGGTGGAGTTGTCTTGGGCCATCATCGAGCCGCTGTTGGAGGTTTGGTCGGCGACACGCCCCTTCCAGCCGTTTCCCAACTATGCGGCCGGCACCTGGGGGCCGGCGGCGGCGGATGCCCTCATCGCGCGCGATGGCCGCGCCTGGCACAATGTGCCCGTCTCTACCGCCCCCCAAAAAGCGCCTCAAGTCTCGGTTGAGCTAACGGGCGAGCCTATTGGAGTGCGCCGTGCCCAGATGCCTCAAAAGGGGCAAAAAGAGGAGTAATGGACTATGCAGCGTGAGGTCGCGCTGTTAACCCCAGAGAACATCTATGTGCGCTATCGTGTGGCGGGTTTGGCCTCCCGATTTCTTGCACGGCTCATAGATGTCCTCATCCAAGTCCTCCTTCTCGTTGTTGTTATCGGTCTTTTTTCTCTGGTGGAGAGGCGGCTCAACATGCTGCACTTAGGACTTGCCGATATATCCGAGGCGGTTGCCGCCCTCCTTAGTTTCGCCATCCTGTTTGTCTATGCCGTTTTCTTTGAGATGCTTTGGGGAGGAAGAACTCCAGGAAAACGCCTTCTTGGGCTGCGGGTTGTTCGCGACGGCGGGCGCCCCATCACCTTATTGGCCAGCGTCATACGCAATGCCCTGCTTTTTGTGGACCTCGGCATCCTGCCGCCCATATATGTTGTGGGGTTTCCGGCCTTCCTTTTTTTCTTTCTTAGCCCGTCCTGCAAACGAATCGGGGACTATGCTGCCGGAACCCTCGTGATCGTTGAAGAAGACCTTAACCTAGCCCCCAACACCCCCCACACCGTTTCGAATGAGGTTGAACGGTTTATGGGCGCGGTGAAAAACTTAGATCGGCTTACCCCGGAGGAGTACCGACTCATTCGCCGCTTCCTCGCACGGCGCGAAACGATGCCGTTGGCGGCGTTTGCAGGCACAGCGGATAGACTCGCACGTCCCCTCCTTGCCAAACTAGAGATAGATACCCCAATTTACTATCAACTGCAGTTTGCCGACCTGCTTGAAGCTATCGCAAGACGCTACGCTGCCGAACGTGGACTATTTTGAATAGGTCTTCCTCCTTGCTGACTGGGGGGTGAGGAGCTGTAGAGATTGCCAATTCGGCGGCTCTAGGGGCAATTCAGCAAGCAAGCCTACTTTGTGCGCCCCCTATCCCGTCCTTTCCGTCCTCACGGACAGCATTGCAGCGGTCTTAGCAGACAGCAGTGCAGCGGCCAGCGAGATAGGCGATGCAGGAAACGACACAGGCCGCTGAGTTGCCCACTGCGAGGTGCCCCTCTCCCTGATAGGGGGAGGGCGTCGGCCTTGAGGGGTGGGGGCTTGTAGGGGGTGGCCGTGAAGAGCTGGTAAGAGAGATGCCTGTCATTTCGAGGTGAAGACGAGATGAACAACTGTCATTTCGAGCCGAAGGCGAGAAATCTTGAATTTCAATTCCTGCCGGTTAGGGAGGTACTAGCGCACCGCGATGCAGCGGTCAGTGAGATAGACGATCATGGGAACTGTACTGGCCGCAAAGGCGCCGTCCGCGAGGACGCCCACCGCGAGGTGCCACCTTCCTGATAGGGGGTGGAGCTTGCAGAAACTTGAGCACCTCATGCACCGTGAATTTGCGAGGTTAGCTAAAAGGTGCAGGTGCACTGTCGTGGTAGCTTCAAAGCAAGACCGCATTGTACGAGAGAGGGTTCGAGTGGTAAAACAATGGGGGCGCCGTATAAGAAGAGAATCCCTTAAAAGAGTGCACACCTACTTGCAGAAAGGAGGCGCGGCGATTCCGCGTCGTGCTTGGCACGGTGCAATTTTCTTGCCGCCTTTCCCATGGAAATAGACCCAGCCCAAAATGTAGAATCTAGCCTAGAGATCGGAGAAACCGCCGAATCGAAACCACCAGAGACAATCGCTTCTGCGTTCTCCGATCGGTTAAGGCTACGAGATGGCCTGCTTTTGATGCTGTTGCCTCTCATTGGGTTGCTCATTGGGCTTCGCACGGTTGCCATCGCCACACTTCCTCACATCCTTACACCCGACCCCGGCATCGTCTACCAAGAGGTCACAGATAGGCTTCCTATTCCGGCCCTACTCAACTGGGATCTCGCCACTATTCAAAACCTTATCGATCTACGAGACATGCCGCTCCCTTTCCTCATCCTTCTCGGTTTGGTGGGAAGCATTCTGTTGCTCTACATAGCCCTGTGCCTATTCAACCCAGCCTACCGTCCGCTCGTGCTCGAACCTGCCGCAAACTCTTCCCCGGCCGGCACGAACCATCTGTCGGGCACACTGCGCCTTCACAGACCGAAAAGGTTTTGGCATGTTGTTCTTCTGTGCGGGGTGCCCCTGCTCGGATTCTGGCTTCTCGTGGGGGTGTTCATGCCTCCGGCAGCGCCCGTTCGTAAATACATGTTGGCGGCTGCCCCCTGGTCACCCCTATGGGCATTGCGCCTCATGGCGCTTGGCATGGCGCTCTGGGTTGGGCTGCATCCCGAAGGGCTTCTTTGGGAAGATTCTCGTAAAGAGAAAAGAGGCTCTCGTTCTTACCAGACACTGCTTGTGCAGGGGGCGCTTTGGGGAATCGTTACCTGGGTTTTTGCCCATTTCACCGTGCCGAGTTCCCTTGAGCCGCTGCTTACCCGTCTACAGGCGTTGGGGACCTTCAATACCGCGGAATGGCGTTGGGTGGTTTCACACTACCTCTTCTCCGTTGGCACCTCGTGGTTTGCCGCGGGGCTGTTTTTACTAGTTCTGGGCCGACATGGCCTCGTTGCAAAGGCGCGTTTCGGGCTAACCGCTTTGGCCATCTTGGCTTTCTGTATCTCGTTCTGGCTCCAACGGCCCTTCTCTGCCTCGACGTTGGCCGAGCGTTTCGACCTCCAGCCCGACGTTCTTAATGCCATCTCGGTTCCCTACAGCCCGCGTCGCCCCGGCTCCGGCGTGCCGGATGGGCTGGCTGCCGTACAGGCTTTAGCCCGACGGCTTTACCTTCCCATAGGACAAAACTCGGCCTGGCCGGCCCGCAGCGTGCTTTTGTTTCAGCCTGGCGGCAACGTCATCAACGTAACGCAAATGGGCTATACGATCAATGGCCTCAGCGCCACTCGCGAATCGGCTTTGAAAGTAAGGAACTTCCTCCTGAAGAAACACTACCATTCGGCGCTCTCGTGGGTTGCCACCGAGCACCTTTTCGACTGCAGTGCCCTGCGCTTTGATACCACAAGTGCTCTCGACGTGCTGTTGAGCGATCTTTCCAACGGGCCTCACCTTAGCCGAGTGGGAGCGGTTGTGACGACGCTGTTTTTCATCTGTGCGGCGACACCGCAGAATCATGCCCTGCTCGATAAGTGGGCAAACCCGAGGAATTTCGCCTGCCCCGACCGTTTCAGCAAACATCTGATCGGCGACCTTTATCGGAGGTTTGGCGATGTGAAGAACGCTTTGAAGTGGTACCGTGCCGCCGATATGCCGTCCACCTTTATGGCTCGTATTCGGGCCGAACGCCCCCTGTTCCACACCGGAACCGTTTATGGTATCCTTAGGCTTAACGGACGGCCTTTGGCGGGAGTACGGGTGGGTATTATGCCTTGGCGGCTCAACGGTTTACCGCCTCTGCAAGAGGTTTTACTGGCCAACGCATTTCACGAGGTACTTGAACCCAACGGCAACGGGCCTCTGTTTCCACCCTTCCACCCTATTCCTTTCGCCTTTCGATGGATCAGCGGATCGGATGTAACGGATAGCAATGGTGCCTTTCGCGTACAGAACCTTACGGAGGGGCAGTATCGTGTGGTGGTGGCGCTACCTCCCTCCATCCAGCTCAACCCACCCTTTGACCCGCGTATTCGGGTGATGAACCCGCCCCTGCCCTTCTCTTTACACTATGCGAACCAGACCGTGAATCTCGGCATTATAGACATCTTTTACCGAGGGCCTATGGCTGCTCCTCGCTCCCAGGCTCAATCGTCACCTTCAGCATCCGGTCGCCCTGGCGCAGAGCCATCACGTTCTCTAAACCCTCTATTACCTCCCCAAAAATAGCGTATTTCATATCGAGATGGGAGGCCGGTGCCAACGTGATGTAGAATTGGCAGGAGGCGCTGTTGGGGTCTTGAGCACGTGCCATAGCCACCATTCCCGCCTTGTTATGTTTTAGTTCCGGCGTGACCTCTAGAGGGATGGTGTGCCCGGCATCTCCCGTGCCTGTGCCGAGCGGGCAACCTCCCTGAATGACGAAGCCGGGCACATACCGATGAAAGGTTAGCCCGTTGTAGAACCCCTTTTCCGCCAGCTCGATAAAGTTCCTGGTCGTAATGGGCGCCAGACTTTCGTAAAGGCGAAAGCGAATAGTGCCTTTTGTTGTTTCCAAAACCGCAATGCGATCCGGCATCTCAATTTTCCTTCCTCTTGTTCGTAACAACAGTGTACCTGCTTTGAAAAGAGGAACAACATACATGCCCCAACGCCTGTTTGTCTGCCAGATCAACGCACCCCTAGAGCGCGTTTGGGAGTTTCACAACAAAGTGGACTCCCTCCTTCTCCTCACTCCGCCCCTACTGCGACCCCGCATTCTAGGACAACGTCCCCCCATGCAACAGGGTGCACTCTACCTTATCCGCGTCTCCCTCCTCGGCTTCCTCCCCATCACCATGAAAACACGCATCGTGGAGTACAACCCACCTCACAGTTTCACCGACAGGCAGGAGGCAGGGCCGTTTCGCCGATGGCAGCACACCCATCGTTTCGAGGCCCTTAGCCCCCATCAAACCCGCCTTAGCGACCTGGTGGAGTACGAACTTCCTCTCGGAGGGCTGGGAGCGAGGGTGGAGCGCATGGTTGTGGGGCGCAGGGTGGAGGCGTTGTTTGCTTACCGGCATCGGCGGACGAAGGAAATCTTAGAGACCACATAAAAGCAGGGCAGCAATCCCCCCAATTGCTGCCCTGCACTTGGCTCCAGCTCCGCACGAAGTACCGGTCTCCCTATCCGGTCTGCGGGAGCGAGGCCTCCCTGGCCTCACGGTCGTCCCCCCAACGCACCGTGCGGCCGATGTACAATGATATTATAACACAGTTAGCCAGATTTGACAAGAGTTTTGGGAAACTTTTTCAAAAAGTTTTTGACTCTCTAGGAAGCCCCTTTCTCGGGAACAAGCCGCACCTCAAAGAGGTTTACGGCTTTCCAATGGGCAGCATCGGCGGCGCGCACGGTAAGCTCATAATCTCCGGTATGTGCGACGGTAAGCGTTCCCACCGGCATCTCTTTGGCATCGCCCCAGCCACCGGTGGCGGGCACCGCCAGGGTAAAGCGTTTATCGCCTATCTGCAGCGTAATGGCCGAGGGAGCCACCGCCGAAACGCGCGCCTCTAGGCGATAAACGCCGGCCGGCAAATGCACCTTCCAGGAAACCCAATCGGCAGGATCGTCCCAGTACCCTATATCCGACTCACCGTAGCTATTTTCTATCTGTATCTGATTTCCGTGGAGTTGGGCGTGTTCGGCATCGAGCCGGAGGCCGTTGGCGGTGATGGGCAGTTGGGGAGCTGGACGGAGACCCGTTATCTTTAGCGTATAGGCGTAGTCACAGGGCTTTTGAGAAGGAAGTTGAACTACAAGCGCGTCCGATGTCTGTTCCCAGTGCAATCGAGCCGAACTACCGAGCAGTTGAATAGAGCGGACGCTTCCCGTGGCGAAGCGCGCATCGGTGCCGAGGGAGCGGATGCGCACCACACCGTCCTGTGGCCATGCCATAACGATGGCATAGAGGGTGTTGCCCTTTGTTGTGAAGCGAATATCCTCCGGCGTGTAGGCGCTGTGGCTGGTATCGCTAAAAGCGCCTCCTTTGACTCTCGTGGGGCCTTCTCCATAGATCACCCACGGACGGGTGCCGTAGATCGCCTCTCCGTTTATTTTCAACCATTTGCCCATGTTCAACAGAACGTCCACCTCTTCCTGAGGGATTGTGCCGTCCGATTTCGGCCCGATGTTGAGTAGGAGGCATCCGTTCTTGCTCACAATGTCAACAAGTTCGTGCACAACCTGCTCTGGGGTTTTGAAATCCTGCTGAGTTACATAGCCCCATGAGTTATTTGAAATAGAGGTATCGGTCTGCCAGAATCGTGGTCGAATCCCCTCCATTTCACCTCTTTCCAGATCGAGCACGGCAGCTTGTGGGGGGAAAGCGGCGTACTTGTAGTTAATGACCACCCCTTTGTGCCACTGTGCTGCACGGTCGTAGTAGTAGGCCGCAAAGCGCTGCAGATAAGGCCGGAAAGCGGGCGTGTTGATCCACCAATCGAACCAGACGATTTGTGGATGGTACTTATCTACTAACTCGCAGTCACGTGCGAGCCAGTCGTCTAAGAAGGCTTTGGTAGGCGGCACGTTCTCCGGAGCCGCAGGGCCGTAGAGGGAATAGTACTTGGGGTCTCTCACATCCGAATCGAACTGCATTCCTCCATTGTAGAACCACCAGTGCTCCTCCCGATGGGTAGAAAGTCCAAAAATAAGCCCCTCCTTGCGCACTGCCTGTGCCAGCTCGCCGATGATGTCGCGCTTCGGCCCCATTTTGGCGGCGCACCAAGTGGTGAGATCGGAGTCGTACATAGCGAAGCCATCATGATGCTCCGCAACGGGGACGACATACTTGGCACCGGCCGCCTTGAAAAGCTTCGCCCAGGCCATCGGGTCGAACTTCTCCGCTTCAAACATCGGGATGAAGTTTTTATAGCCAAACTTATTTTGCGGCCCGTAGGTGGCAACATGATGTTTGAAAGTGGCGCTGCCTTGAAGATACATTTCCCGTGGATACCATTCGCTACCAAAAGCAGGAACAGAGTAGACTCCCCAGTGAATGAAAATGCCCAGCTTAGCGTCTAGGTACCATTTTGGAATCTGATAGTGGTCTAGAGAGACCCAGTTCGCTTGAAACGGACCGTGGGCAATGACCTCGTCGGCAGTTCGTAGAATAGCTGCAACCCGGTCGGGATACATGCTCTTCCACTGCAACCAGTAGGGCTGCGAGGGATCGATAAGTTGGGCTTGCGATGATGCCCCTCCCTGTCCCCAACCAAGGCAGGGGATGAGAAGGAGTAAAGCGGCGACACCGATCGCGAACCATCTTGAAATAGAATACAAACGTCGTCTAGATGACATGGTTATTCTCCTTGGTTCAATAGCTAGCTTTTGCCTTGAAAGTTGCGTTTAGTTCACCGGAGTGGCTTGTAGGGCAAACGTGTAGCCGGCCACATCTGGGTCGTTAGAGAGCAGAACAAAGTCGGCCCGCACGGCCAAATTGGGTAGGGCCGTTAGGGTGAGTGTGTGGATTCCGGCCGTTAAACTTACCGTTCCTGCCAGTCGCGTCTGGCCGTGGAGGCTATCGTCTCCGGCGACGGGCTGGCCATCTACCTGGATTTGGGCAGGGGCGACTTGTTCTCCATGGAGGGCACGATAGAAAACCCTATAGGTTCCCGGCACCTCGATGCGGAAACGCGTGCTGATGCTTTTTCCCGCGGCCACAAAGAGACAGGTGGGGCCGGGGCCACCGGGGCTGCAGTCGGATGAAGTACGCGGTTTCATGCCGTTGGGCTGCGTGAAGCCTTCGCACTCGTAGAGCAGCTCCTGCGGCGGTGTGCCGAAGTAGATAGCACCAATGCTGTGCGGGGGTAGGCGGAGTGTCCACTCGTTTTGTAGAGGAACGGTCACCTGGTCTTTCCACATGGCGAAATCTTCCGGGGGGATGACGATATGCTCCGTCTTCTCTGTGTCGGTGGAGTTGTAATAGAGAATTTTGTCGGGGAAGAGAGTTGCATAGACCCCGTCCGCAGCATCATCTATCGGCAGAGCGTCTTTCCGGCCGGGGTCGATCTGGCTCAGGTGGTAAATAGCGAAACGAATGACCTGCAGATAGCCTTTGAGGAGATCGCGGGTCGCAGGAAAGTAGATGGTTAGCCCCTTGCCATAGCGTCGCACCCAGCTTTGGGATGATGTAGGTGAGGTGAGGTGACTTAGGTCAATATAGGAGCGGATGCGGCCGGGAGGCACAGGCGCTTTCTCGATGATCTCCTCCGGGCTTTCCGATCCGGCCCCCTCCAGCGCCATCACACCCACCGACTCCACGTGGATGCCCAAAGGGCCAGGCCCAGCAGTACCTGTTGCGCTTTTGGGCGGCAGAAAAGTTTGCGAGCGAAATGTGAGACTGACCAGGGCAACGCGATCCTGCAGGTTGTCCTCAAAGAGGTCGGTAGGTAGCAAAAAGCGATAGCGCACATCGCCTACAGTGTCAAGGTCGCCTAGCTTCCGGCCGTTCACCAAAAGTTCATGTTTGAGGTTTGCTGCCTCCGGTGGAATGCTGGCATGGACAACCAACACATAGCGCTTCTGTACATCGAGCGGTAGGCGCACCGTGGCCGTCTCACCCGTCCACCTTCGTGCGGTTCCCTCGTTGGTGTCCGGCTCGGCCCACTGCCCCTCTAGAAATCCGGCCATTTCCGGGTCTCCCACGGGAATGCGGTAGGTGCTAGGTAAATCGCCCAAATAGCGCTCTCGCATATAGGCGGGCTGTAGGTCTTGGACATACCCAAACAGGTCTTTAAACCAGGAGATATCGCCGCTAAAATCGGTCACCTTGCCGAAATCGTAGGCGATGAGCACCCCGCCGTTGTTTACCCACTCCTTGATTTTTTGTAGGGTCTGCGGCTGGCAGATCGTCCCCTCCCATAGGGCAAGAATGCGGTAGTTGTTGAGACAGCCATCGTCCACCATTCGATCGTCCACGATGTCGAAGTCGGCATAGTCTCTAAGTTCGGCGCAGGCACGTGCGAAGGTCTCGTTGTAGCCCTCCTGAGGCCTTATCTCCTGCGCTTTCGCCGGATAGAACATGGCCACATCCACGATGGGCCGGTCAATCTGCAGAAATCGCCCGTAACGATAGTAGACGTTCCTGTTGGCATCGGAGAGCACATTACTCGCCCAGTCGAAATAACCGGCAGCCCCTTGCGATGCGGCCTCATAGATGCGTGCCACCGTTTGATCGGGTGTAAGGCTCCCCGGTGTGGCTATCCACAGCGGGGCTCCATAGAAGCGGCAGGCACTTCCTAAGCGCCCTAACTCTGTGGCCGCATTCTGCGCAAAGGGCTTGGCGCCACCATGATACGAAAGCACGGCGGCATTGTAGCGCGCTGCCAACTTGGGGATAAGGCTGTTGTCGTTTCCACCGCGTAGGTCTTCATCGGCGAAGCCGGCAGGCAGCAGTAGGAGGGTATTGGGGAAGTTCTTTCGGGCGGCCTCTAGGTTCCATCGAATGGCTCGCCCCACGCTATCGCGATACCACTCGATGAAATCGAGGTAGTGTTGACGATCGGGAAAATCGGGCGGGTCGTAGAGATCGGAGGGATAGGCAATGTCGTCGGTGCTTTGGTAGTGGGTATGCCATGCCGCATTCAGGGCGCTTAGCGTGTGGTACTTCTCCAGTATGGACTTGCGGAAGTCGGCCTGAGCTAAGGGGTCGGCGCACCAAAAACCGAGGTGGTCATGCGCATTTCCAAAGCGCTTAATCCAGTCCTCCCGCTGTTCCGGAACCCGTACCCTCCCGCCAGTCAGCAGACCTGCCTGCCCGTAATCGCCGTGAACGCCTACGCAGAGCACGTTAAGAGTACCGGCGTCGGCGCCTGCCCCCTGCGGCTCGGCAGCCTCCCCAAACTCCTTGGCTAAGGCGGCATAGCCCTGCTCAATAAACGTTTTCCAGGTGGGGTCCCATGGCGAGAAGGCCTGCACCGGCAGGTGATGCTCCATGCACTCGATGCGGGTAAACGGCACCTTCTCGCGATACCACGGGGGTGGAAAGGCTTCATGCTCGAAATAGCTCCAGTCCAACCCAAGGCGATGAGCCGTTGCGCAGGCCTGTGCGGGCACCGTCCAGTTCCATTTGCCAGGGGCTTCCTCCTCCGTAGAGAGGTTATCCGAGTTGGATTGGAACAGCGTGAAGCCGGCATTGGCCACGAGCTTCATGTCGTCCACACTCGTCATGCTCGACATCATGGGCATACGCGCTCCAAGCGGGCGCGGAGCCTGGTAGAGATCGGCGCCCTGAGGAAGCCCTTGAGCGAGGTCCCAAACACGCACGATGCGGGAGTAGTCGAAAGAGAGTGAGCCGTGCAGCGGCCCCCATACTCCTCCTCCCACCGGAGCGACGACCAAGGCGTGCTGCCAACCGGCGTCGTTCAGCTTTAGGGAGTTCCAAGCGATCGGTGGATGCCGACTTACCCGCACGTTGCCGTCGGAGACCAGGGTAAGCACGTTGTTAGGGCTTATCGTTACCACCAATTTGAAAAGCAGCCCACCCGGCCCGCGTTGGTTCTGACACTCCACTGCCAGTAGGTTCAGCCCTGTATGCAAGTAGGAAGTCACATCGAAACTTCGCACGGTCGTCCAGTCATCCCCTGTGGCCACGGGCTTGCGACTCTGGTTGATGTAGGCCTCGAAAGCATCATCGGCCGTTATATAAAGCACTGCGGAGGTCGGGCGACGTGGTAGGCGAAAGCGGAGCCGGAAAAAAAGCGTTTCCGGAGGATGGTTTCCATCCGGGCTCCATATCCAGCTCCATCCCTCCGGGCTAGACTGACCTGCAACCGGCCAGAGCGTTAGGAACAGGCCGAACAGGAAGAGCACGGGCAAAAGGGCTTTACGGGTGCAAAACATAGTTTGGTGTTCTTCTTTCTCTCGGCAAAATCCTGCTTTGAGGGGCTTCATGCGCTTGAGTCATCGTTTAAAAAACCTAGCGCCTCTGCCAAGAGATTACGGAAAAAGCTCATCGGAGGGCACCAAAGGGGGCTTATTGGCTCAGTTCAAGGGGGGTAAAGAGGCCTGGTTCGGAGGCCGATAATTGGGTTAGGAAGCGAGATTCTGGGGTGAACGAAGTTTTACTCTCATTTTCAGCTAAATAACAAAACTATCCACCAAAACCTATGCAGTTTTCCACCAAAATTGGCGAGTTTTCCACCAAACTAGCAAAACTATCCACCAATAACCAATAAACCAAAATACGACATAATTACCCTATTATGAGACAAGGAAAGAAAAACTATATTAAGAAAACGTCGTTGTACAACAAAACTATCCACCAAAACCTCAAAAAAACGTTTTTCGGCCTAATTTTTGGGCCGAAGTTTTCCACCAAAAATCGGCAGTTTTCCACCAAGATCGGCAGTTTTCCACCAAGTTTTCCACCAAAAATCGGGCATCTTGGTGGAAAACTGGGATAGAAGTGAGTTGAACTATGTCTACATTTACGAAGTTAAAATAATGTGCTTTGAGTTGAAATAAGCGTAAATAACGAAATTTTAGGAACACAAAGGAACAGTTTATTACAAAGTTTTCCACCAAAATGGGGCGCTATAATAATAACAGTAAGATTCTTTTTATATATAATAATAGTGCCAGTCCTATAAGAGCGCAGGGAGACGCAAGCGAGACAGCCAAAAACGGCATCCAAAACCTGTACCGTCGCATTCTGCTACAATTACTGTTGCTATGCACATCCGTCGCCTGCACCTAACCGATTTTCGTAACTATGCCGAACTCACGCTCGAACCCGCAGAGGGCCTCAACATCCTCTACGGCAAGAACGCCCAAGGCAAAACCAATGTGCTCGAAGCCATAGCGCTTCTGGCAACCACGCGCTCCATGCGTGCCGGACGCGACTCGCAGATGATCCGCACCGGCACAGAGCAGGCTCACATCCATGCCGAGGTCGTTCGAGAACGTGAAGGGGAAGTGGAGCTGTTTCTAACCCTCTTTCAAACCGACCGCAAAAGCGTGCAGATCAACCATCTCAAGCGCGAACGTGTGCTCGATTTGCTCGGCCAGTTCAACGCTGTTTTCTTTGGGGCATCGGAACTTGCTATCGTCTCAGGCGAGCCTGCCGACAGACGTCATTTTCTCAACATGGGGATATCGCAGATCAGCCCGCGCTATGTCTACGATCTCGGTCACTATCGTCGCGTGCTGGAACAGCGCAACCGCCTGCTGCGCGATTTGAGAGAGATGCGCCTAGCGCGAAAGGATTCTGGGCTGGAAGTATGGAATGAACAGCTGGTTCGCTACGGAACGTCGCTTATCCGAAGGCGTCTGTTCTACATCGAGCGTCTCATCCCTTTAGTGGCCCAAATCCATGAGGAGCTAAGCGAGGGGAAAGAGCGACTCGAGCTGCGCTACCAGTCCGGAATCGATCTCGCGTCGGATACCGCTCTGGGAACACAGGAAGCCGGCACTGCAATGCTGACCGCCGAAGCGTCTGCCGAAAAGGTCTCGCCCTTTACGGTTGTGTACGATGCGGAGGAGAGGCAGCTTAGGAACCTTTTTGAGCGCCATCTGCAGCAGATGCAGGAGGAGGAGCTGCGAAGGGGCACAACCCTTATCGGCCCGCAGCGCGACGATCTCGTCTTTCTGATCAACGGTGTGGATGCCCGCATCTACGGGTCGCAGGGGCAGCAGCGCACGGTGGCTCTCTCGTTAAAGCTTGCGGAGTTTTGCCTTATGGAGAGTTTTGTGGGAGAGCCTCCCGTGATGCTGCTTGACGACGTGATGAGCGATCTTGACGACGTGCGGCGCCGCAGGCTCTTGAAATGGATTCAGGGACGATGTCAGACTTTCCTTACCTGCACCAACCTGCGGAGTTTTCCAAAAGAGGTGCTGCGGGATGCCGCCGTCTTTCAGGTGAGGGCGGGAACCGTCTGTTTTGAAGGGTTCGGGGCGCATCTCCAAAAAGAGGCACCGGAACGGTCGGTATCGGAAAGTGCCGTGGTTTTGGAGAAAGAGGCGCAGTAGGTGGCCTTGCGCCGTGTTATGCAGCGGCCTACCCTAGCGGAACGGCCGAGCCGACAGTTTTAGCATAAGGAGACACCACAGAGAAAGGAGGAGTGCGATTCCTCTGTGTGTTGAAAGCCGAAGGTTTCGCGCGCATTCCCTATGAGGCGGCCCGATAAGTCAGACGATCCGTTCATTCCTTTGCTGAGAGGAGGTCCTTTGGCGGAAGCGCTCATGCAGGCCATCGCCCCTTTAGAGAGCGCGCCTCTCATTCGGCAGAGCCTTGCCTTGGTCTGCTGGCCGCGTGTGGTGGGGGAGCAGGCGGCCAAAGCCTCGCGTGCAGAGATGATCCACAACGGGGTGCTTTTTGTGCGCACCCGCAGCTCCACCTGGTCTCAAGAGCTGGTCCTTCACAAACATAAGCTGCTGCAGAAATTAGCACGGCTGCTAGGCCCCGGCGTCGTCACAGACATCGTGTTTCGCGCACAGGGGGTGGACGGAGAGGACCCCTCCTTTCCTGAGGAGGAGCCGACGGCAGAGGAGTTACGCCAGGTGGTTCTCACCGATGAGGAGCAGGAGCTGTTGAGGGCGCGCCAGGCCGCCTTAGAAAGCATCCCGAATCTGCGCGTGCGCCAGGCGATATCGCATCGGCTCGAAATGGAGGCGCGGCTCTACCACTGGCGTTTGGAGCGCGGTTGGAAAGCCTGTAAACAGTGCCAGGTGCTCCATAAAACGCCCTATGCGCTCTGCCCCCTCTGTAGGTTAGAAGAGCCGTGAGGCCGCGCCCCATCGCCTACATCGCGGTCAGCTTCACAGCCGGGGCAGGAATAGGCCTTCTATGGCCTCTAAACGCCCTTTTTACGGCCTTTACCGCGTTTTGGGTAGCTTCATGCTGTCTTTTCTTTTGGCGCCGCTCTGCGGGCATCCTAGCGGCTTTTATGGCCGTGGCTTTCCTCTTAGGGGGCCTTCGCGCCCATACTGCGCGACAATCTCAAACGCTCGCACAGGCATCCCTTCCCTTGCCCAATAGCGGCCTTGTAACCCTCCAGGGAACCCTCCAAACCGATCCAGAACTCCTTCGTACGGCCAGTCACTTTCGTTTGCTACTGGCCGATGTGCAGGTGGAACGGCTTCTTAACGGCCTGCACGGCTCGTGCCCTGTCTCTCAAAATATCCGCGTTTACCTTCCGGTTCCTCCAAACCTTATCACGCTTCCCCTTTACGGCGATCGCATCGAGGTGCACGGAAAGATCGCCCTCTCCACACCGCCTCGCGATCCGGGCTGCCCTGCCTGTTACTCCGATCCAGACACAGACTCGCGGTTTGTGCTGATAGCACGAGACGACTCTGCATGGAGGCTGCTTCCCCCGCGCCTTCTTCAAGCGCCCTTCCAACGCTGTGCTCTCTTCCTTCAGAGGCGTGCTCTTGCCGCGATGAAAGCCTCTCTTCCGAATACGGAGGCCGAACTGCTGGGCGCTCTGCTCTTTGGGAATCGCAGGAACCTTGCGCCGGCGCTGGCCTCGTCCTTTGATCGCACGGGCGCTACCTACCTACTTGCAACGGCCGGCTTACACGTGGGGATGTTCGCGCTCCTGCTGCTTTGGATGCTCCAACGGGTTGCAGGAGCGCCGCGCAAAATGGCGCTGCTTGTCACCGTGTGTGCCCTTGGCTTGTTTGTGGTTATGGCAGGCGGACGCCCCGCCGTGCTTCGTGCCGCCACAATGATTGGGCTTTACCTAATAGCCCCCCTCTTTGAACGTGAGCCGGACTTCACCGGGGCGCTTTGTGCTTCGGGGTTGCTGCTGCTCTTTTGGAATCCGCAGATGCTGCTCACACCAGGGTTTCAGCTCTCTTATGCCGTCGTCATCACCATCGCGCTCCTTGCGCCGGTCATCGAGTACCCTCTCAAACATCTGCTCCAAAACCGCCTTCGCAAAGCCTCCAACGGGGGGAAGGACACCAGCTTCGAGCGGATGCTAATTCCCCTAGGGCGTTTTCTCTACGCCACTCTCTTCCTCTCGCTTGCTGCCCAGATCGGCGCCACTCCTCTGGTGGCCTATCACTTCCACACACTCTCCGTGATAGCGCCCATGGCCAACTTCTGCCTGCTGGTTATCGCCCTGCCGCTTCTCTTTTTGGGGTATGCGGCCGTTTTAGCCGCCGCCGTCCACCCTCTTCTGGCGCGGCCGTTCCTGCTCGGCATCTCCCCTGGTCTGAAAGCCCTTATCGGGCTATCGGCACTATTCTCAAAACCCCTCTGGGCCGAACTCTCTGTAGGCTCTCCACCGGTCGCCCTTATCGCGCTGCTCTACGGGCTTATCTTGGCAGGCATCCTTTTCCTAAGGCACACCGTACCCCTAGGCCGATTGCCGGTCGAAGAGGAGTTTTAAATGCGCTCCCCTTCCAAAATTACCGTCCATAGCTTGGCGCTCTCCATCGTGATGCGAACCTACCTTCTGCTGCTCGTTCTCCTATTGAGCCTTTGCCTGATTCTGCTCGGTTGGGGGGCTTTCGCTCGGTGGGGTAAAAAGGGCCTCCGCGTCTATTTTCTCGATGTGGGGCAGGGCGACGCCGCCGTTATCGCTACACCAAGCGGCCGGATTTTCGTGGTGGATACCGGCCGTGACAACGAGGAGACCGGTGAGGATATGGGACGTGAGGTGGTGATCCCTTTCTTTCATGCCGAGGGGTTTACCCACATAGACGCCATGATCCTTACTCATCCCCATGCCGACCACATCGGAGGGGCTGCCACTCTCCTCGATGCCTTTCCCTGCGATGCCCTCCTAGATAACGGGCAAAACGAAAACTCCGTTGAGGAGGCAAACTACGTGGCTGCCGCATCCCGACACCATGTGCCACGCATAACGCCGTTTCCGGGGGAGCAAATAGATTGTGGAGATGGAGTAACTTTGCACTTTTTGGCACCTACACCCGTCGAGCGATCCGGAACACCGAACAACGCCAGCGTTGTGGTGCGTGTGGACTACGGCAGGACACGTTTCCTGCTCATGGGCGATGCGGAAGCGCCGGAGGAGGCCACCCTGCTTGCCGATGGTCAAGCCGTAGGGTGCGACGTGCTGAAGGTCGGCCATCACGGCAGTGATACCTCAACAACCCCCAATTTTCTTCAGGCAACCCATCCGAAGTTTGCTGTTGTCTCGGTGGGAGCGCATAATCTCTACGGTCATCCTTCCCCGGTCGTGATAGAGCGATTGACGGAGGCCGGGGTAAAAACCTATCGGACAGACCAGAACGGCGCCGTGGAGGCCGTTTCTAACGGCTCTGAAGTCCGTATGGTCGTGCTCTGTAACCATACCGTACGTTGACACCGTGAAGACAAAGAGGTAGAATCATCGTTTGTACTCTGAGCGTTGTCGCCGTTGCGTGTTGTCGGTGCCTTCCCCTTGAAGTTCTCTGAAACTCTGCCCGTACAGTGAGGAGGGAGGCGCACGACACATCGTATGAATCGTGTATACTTAGAAAAATCTGTCTGTTATTAAGGCGAGAGTGTCGGCTCCTAGGTTTTGGGGCCGCGAGGAATAAACACTATGTACGAGATTCTTTCTCAAATAAAAAGCCCTGATGACCTCAAAACGCTTTCGCGTGACCAGCTCAAACAGGTCGCCCGCGAGTTGCGTCAGGCCATTGTGGATCATCTTTCACAAACGGGAGGCCACTTCGCTTCCGATTTGGGCGCTGTGGAGCTGATTCTCGCGCTGCATACGGTCTACTCCGTTCCTAAGGACAAGATCATTTGGGACACGGGGCATCAGTGCTACGCCCACAAGATGCTGACGGGGCGCCTCGATCGCTTCAGCACACTGCGCCAATACGGAGGCATCAGCGGCTTCCTCCGACGTGAGGAGAGCGAGTACGATCTGTTCGGCGCAGGGCATGCCGGAACGAGCATCTCGGCGGCCTACGGCTTCGCCGTCGCCCGTGATTTTGCCGGAAAGAGCAACGAGGAGCATGTGCTGGCCGTTATCGGCGACGCGGCCATGACGGCAGGCCTGGCGCTGGAGGGGTTGCACAATGCCGGCCATAGCGGGCGAAACTTTGTGGTTGTGCTCAACGACAACGAGATGTCCATCGCCGAGAGTGTGGGGGCGCTGGCCAAATACCTGGCTAAACTGCGCGTCACGCCGCTCTATCAAAGCCTTGAGAGCCGGACAAGCGGCTTGCTAAAGCGTATTGACAAAACCCCCGGGCAGGTTGTTTTCCGAGCGGCCGGTTCCGTATTAAAACACAACCTAACCCACCTCGTCTCCACCGAGAACTCCGGTGTTCTCTTTGAGCAGCTCGGCTATCAGTATATCGGACCGGTGGATGGTCATGACCTCGATCTGCTTATAGACCTCTTCACGGCCATTAAGAGCATCAAAGGGCCCGTGTTTGTGCACCTGCTTACGGTGAAAGGGAAGGGCTATGAAAAGGCCGAGGAGGATGCCCGCAAATGGCACGCCGTAACCCCGCCCATGTTCAAAGAGACTGCGGAAGGCACCGCTGCGGGCAGCAAATCGAGCGGCCAGTCTTGGACGAACTACTTCAGCAAAACAATACTGGAGTTGGCTGCGGAAGACCCAAAGATCGTGGCGATAACCGCCGCCATGCCGGATGGCACGGGGCTGACACCGTTTAGCAAGCAGTTCCCCGATCGCTATTTCGACACGGCCATCGCGGAGCAACATGCCGTCTGTTTTGCGGCAGGGCTGGCCGCCGAAGGCATGAAACCTATCACGGCCATCTACTCCACCTTCCTCCAACGGGCCTACGACATGATCCTTCACGATGTGGCCATCCAGAACCTGCCCGTTCTCTTCTGCCTCGATCGCGCCGGACTGGTAGGCGACGACGGCCCAACCCATCACGGCGTCTTCGACATAGCCTATATGCGCCCCATTCCCAATATGGCGCTCCTGGCGCCGAAGGATGGGCCGGAGCTGGTTCAGATGCTGCGCTATATGGTGCAGGAGCATGTGGTTGGGCCTCATGCAGGGCCTATCGCCGTGCGCTATCCACGTGGGAATGCGCCCTCTGTGGAGTGGCCGGTAGAGAGCGCGCCCATCGAATATGGGAAGTCGGAGGTGTTGCTTGACGGAGGCGACATCGCCCTCTTTGCCTACGGCAATATGGTGGTGCCAGCCTTCGAGGCCGCAAAAACTCTGCGGGCGGAGGGGATAGACGCCGCGCTTATTAACCTGCGATGGGCAAAGCCTCTGGATGCAGAGACCATCCTGGCCTATGCGAAGAAAACCGGCTGCATTCTCGTGATGGAGGAAGGGGTTGTTCACGGCGGCGTTGGATCGGCCATCCTCGAGCTGTTAGCAGAGACCGGAGTAACGAATGTGAAGGCAAAGCTCTTTGGGGTGCCCGACAAGTTCATTGAACACGGCGCCATCCCCATTCTCCACCAGCTCTGTATGCTAACGGCTCACGACTTTGCCGCTGCTGCTCGCGATCTGTTGGGCAAACCGCAGCCTGAACCCGTGGCCGTCGCTCAGGAGGCCCGCCACGAATCGCTCACAGCCTAGAGGGCCTGTTGACCTTATAGAACCCGCTGCAAGCCACCGCATGTAGGGGCGGGTTTCAAACCCGCCCCTACATATGGAAACCGAGCGCGGAACGGAGTGTTTGAAAGGGAGGAAGGGGCGGATTGAAAAACGGCAACGCTACCTACTATCGCTACAACCTGTTGCTTGCTGCCGCCTCACCCCTTCTCGCCCTCTACCTGGCACAACGTTTCCTTTCAGGCAAATCGCGTCCGGGCTGGCCTGAACGCTGGGGGCGCCTACCCTCCTTTAAGCCTCTTTCCCCGAACCGCATATGGGTTCATGCGGTGTCGGCCGGAGAGGTTGTGGCAAGCCTGCCGATTCTGCGTGCGTTAAAAGCAAGCTTACCGGACTATGCCCTGTTTCTCAGCGTGATCACGCCGGCCGGCTATGAGGTGGCCGTAAAACAGGCCTCGCCGTTACTTGAAGGGCTTTTCTACGCCCCTTTCGATCTGCCTTGGGTAGTACGGCACGTCGTCCGAACGCTGCGCCCACAACTCTACGTTAGTTTGGAGAGTGAGCTATGGCCCAATCTCCTCCACACACTAAAGCGCCAAGGGGTAAAGACGGCTCTCGTCAACGGCAGAATAACCCCACGAAGCTTTGAACGCGCGCGCCGCTTCGCTCCGGGCCTGTTCCGATGGATGCTCGGCCACGTAGACCTTCTCCTGATGCAATCTCAAGCCGATGCAGAGAGGATATGTGCGTTGGGAGGAACATCCATCGAGAGGCGTGTAAAGGTGGTGGGAAACACGAAATTCGATCAGGAGATACAACCTCTCGACAGAGAACGGCGAGAACAGATGAGAGCCGAATTGCGATTGCCGTTAGAGGCACCGGTTTTCATTGCCGGCAGCACGCGAAGCAGCGACGAAGAGAGAATTGTTGTGGAGGCTTTCCTGCAAATGAAGCGGCGCCTTCCCTCCCTATGCTTGGTGGTGGCACCACGTCAACTGAACCGTGTGGAGGAGACCCTGCAGATTCTCCGCCAAGCGAACCTAAACCCCATGCGGCGCACATCTCCTAATGGCTCTCTAACCGACTGTCTTGTGCTCGATACGATGGGAGAACTGGCGGATGTTTACGCGATCGCCAATGTCGCCTTCATCGGCAACACGTTTCCTCCGGTCGTTCAGGGAGGGGGTCAAAACATTTTGCAACCTCTTGCACACGGCATACCTGTTCTCCACGGGCCTCACTACGCCACGATTCGGGCCGAAGTGGCATTGGCAAATGAGGCAGGTGTGGCCTTTCCGGTGACAAGCGCCGAGGAGTTAGCAAACAAGGCGCTGCAGCTTTTAGGAGACACTTGTCTCCTCGAAAAACTGGCTCAGCGTGCTGTGGCACTCATTCAAGCCAATCGTGGGGCCTCGCAAAGATGTGTTGAGGCCCTAATCCCTCTGCTGGGGGCGGGGGCCTCTCGATGAAGAAAGAAAAGAGACCCTCAACCACAAAGTCTTTAGAAGCCTACGTGCTCTCCGTTATACGTGGCCGCCGTGGGTTCGTGCCGCTCATTTTAAGAGGCTTGCTGCTCGTGCTGGCGCTTCTCCACCGGCTAGGCCTCGAGTTGTACCTTATGGCCTATCGTGTAGGCCTACGGCGGCGCACCCGTCTTCCGCGACCGGTGATCAGCATCGGTAACATCACCGTGGGCGGCACGGGGAAAACGCCCACCGTCCACACGCTTTGCCGTCTGTTGAAGGAAGAAGGGCTTCAGCCTGTTGTGCTAAGCAGGGGCTATCGAGGAAAATTCGAGCACAGCAGCGCTATCGTTTCGGATGGTCAAAAGGTTCGCTTGGGCGTTCAAGAGGCCGGAGATGAAGCCTATCTTCTAGCACGGAATCTGCCCGGTGTGCCGGTTGTTGTGGGCAAAGACCGTCGTGTGACGGGGGCGCTGGCCATCGGCCAGTTTCAGCCGGATGTGTTGGTGCTAGACGATGGAATGCAGTTCTGGCAGCTTCACCGAGACCTCGAAATTGCGTTAGTGAACGCGCTCAACCCTTTCGATAACGGCTGGATTTTCCCCCGCGGTCTGTTGAGGGAGCCACCCTCTCACCTCCGTCGCGCCCATATCGTTTTGCTGACCAACGCGGGGCGCTTGGCGATCGAGGCTTTGGAAGCCCTTATGACGCATCTCCGCCGCCTCGTGCCGGGCAAGCCGATCTTCACGGCAGACCCCGTTCCCGGCCAACTTCGCTTTCTCGCCGACCAGGTCTATGTGCCGGCACAATGGCTTGCCGGGCGGCGTGTGGTGGCCGTTTCGGCTATCGCCGACCCGACGCTTTTTGAAACCATGATCGGCGAACTGGGCGGTATACTGGCTGCGAGCTTTCGTTTTCGCGATCATCATGTGTATACTCCTAAAGAGATCGAACAGGTGATGGAAAAGGCATGTGCCGTGAATGCGGAGGCCGTTATTACCACCGAGAAGGATGCGGTGAAGCTAATGCCCTTGCGCTCTGCACGGCCTTTGGCCGCTTTGCAGGTGAGCATGCATATTGATGCGGAGCACGAGTTCATGACAGAGGTACTCAAAGCTGTGGAGGAGGCACAGGGAAACAGGCGATGGTAAATCCGGAAGCTGCCCTCTCTCCGCTGCCCATGAAGAAGCGCCTTACCCGGCTGGCCGGGCGCGTTGGACTGCCTACGGTTGTAGGCCTTTTTCGCCTGCTTCCCTTACCGGCCGCCCGATGGGTTGGACGCGGCGTTGGGTTCCTGCTCTACGGTGTCTTAAGGCGCTATCGGAACACGGCGCATAAGAATCTGGCGCTCGTCTACCCCGACCTGCCGACGAAAGAACGGCGCCGCATGGCGCGCGCTGTTTTTCTTCATTTCGGCATGGCGGTGGCCGAGTTTGTAAAGTTGCCTCAGCTCGACCGCTCCGCCATAGACCGCATGGTCGTGGTTGAGGGCGAGGAAAATTTGCAGAAAGCCTTGGCGGGGCAGCGAGGCGCCTTCATCATTACAGGGCACTTCGGTAATTGGGAGTTTTTGGCGCGATGGCTGGCCACTCACGATTACCCCCTCAACGTCATCGCGCGAAGATCGGAAGACCCTGAAACCGAGAAGCTGCTCACCAACACGCGGCTCCAAAGCGGGGCGAATGTGTTCCGGCGCGGTGAAGCCGTGCGACCGGTGCTGCAGTCATTGCGAAAGAACGAGCTGGTAGGCATTCTTCCCGACCAAAATGCGGGCGATGTTGTGGTACCCTTTTTCGGGCTTCCTACAGGCACAACGGACGGCCCGGCCGTTCTTCATCTCCACACCAAGGCGCCCCTCCTTTTCAGCTGGTGTACACGACGTGAAGATGGGCGTTTTCATATTCTGTTTGAGCCGCCGGAGGTCTATGAGCCGACAGGCGATCGCTCTGCCGACATTTTGGCCATCATGACCATGATAAACAGGCATTTAGAAGACCAGATTCGCAAAAACCCCACGCAGTGGCTCTGGTTGCACGATCGGTGGCGTGCCTCTCCGTGGGTTTTTGAAAGGCGCGAGGGAGTGCCAGAACACCCCAATTCGGCTGCAGAACGCCTTACAGGAGAAGAGCGGTGACGTCGGTCTCTCCGGTAGTGGATATGCAGAACGTCGAGCGCCTTTTGGTGATCAAAATGAGCGCTCTCGGCGATGTGGCACGAACGGTGCCAACGGTGGATGCCATTCGTAAGGCATACCCGCATGTGAAGATCGGTTGGGTGGTGCGCAACGGATTGGCCGATCTGCTCGTTGGGAATCCCTCTATAGATGAGTTGTTTATCGCCCCTCGCGGAATAAAGGCCATTATGGCCATGTGGCAGCCCATCAGGAGATTTCGACCGGATGTTACCCTGGATATGCAGGGGCTGTTCATCAGCGGCTGTTTGGCGCGTCTTTCAGGAGCCTCTCGGCGATTTACTTGGGAGAGCGGGCGCGAGTTCAGCGGCCTCTTGACGGGAAACCCTATTGTCGCCGCACCCGAACACCTCAACGCGGTGGAATGCCTTTTTAACTTTGCGCGTCTTTTAGGTGTGGAGAGACTGCCGGAGGAGCCGCCGGCCTATCTCACGCGCGATCCGGCGCTTATCGCGCGGGCAGAAGAGCTATTGGAGGGCGCACCCTCCCCACGAATCGGGATGCATATAGGCGCCTCGGTGCCTAATAAGACGTGGCCACCCTCCCATTGGGCACGTCTGGCCGATCGGTTTTTGGAGGCCGGCTATAGTGTGATTCTGTTTGGAGGCAAGGCCGAAGCCACGGCCGATAAGGAGATCAGAGACCAGATGAAAGGGCGACCCCTCTCCCTCGTGGGGTGTACCACACCGCGCGAACTTGCCGCCGCCATCAGCCGCTGCGATCTGTTTCTGGGAGGTGACACCGGCGCCACCCATATCGCTAGTCTGGTGGGAACGCCCATTGTCGCTCTCATGGGACCGACCGACCCCAAGCGCTTCGGACCCTATGGCGCACAAAATACCACTCTCCATCTAGGTCTCTCTTGTAGTCCGTGCTATCGTCACCCAACGTGTCATGGGCGCTACGACTGCATGCGCGGCATAGAACCGGATTGGGTCTACAGGGTCTGTAGAGAACGTTTGAAGCATTTTGGATACTAAGGATAGCTATGCGAGTTCTTCATCTTATTACGCCCTCGCATGTGGGGGGCGCGGAGCTTTTAGTGCTTGGCATTGCACGCACCCAGATGCAGCAGGGGCATGTTGTTCGTGTGCTGACGAAACCTCATGCGGCTTACGAAAGCAGGGCGCGTAAAGAGGGAGTAGATTGTGTGGCCGTGCCGATATCGGGCAAATTCAATGTGCGTGCGCTGCGGGTTTTACGGGAGGCCATTCTGCAGTTCAAGCCGGATTTGGTATGTACCCACCTTTCCAGTGCGACGCTATGGGGTGCTTTGGCCGCACGGTGGTGCCACATCCCCTGTGTGGCGATGGTTCATGGTTTCAACACGGCTCTGTGCTACCGGTTTGCTCCCCTGCTTGTCTGTGTTTCCGAGGCCGTAGCCGCGCATATGGAGCGCCAGGGGCTTCCACGGGAGCGCCTACGCGTGGTGCATAACGGCATAGACCCGGCTCCTTTCGAAGAGGGGCCGGTTGCCGAGTTGGGCGATGTTCCCTCCGAGGCGTTTTGTGTGGGCGCGGCGGCGCATCTTTCCCCTAAGAAGGGCTTTGCCGAGTTGGTGGAGGTGGCCCTTCAATTGGAGACTGCCCACTTTGTGATCGCCGGTGAAGGGAGAATGCGCCCTTGGCTAGAGGAGATGGCACGAGGCCCTTTGAAGGGGCGTCTTCATCTGCTAGGGTTTTGGGAAGATATGCCTGCCCTTATGCGACGCTTCACGGTGTTCTGTTTGCCCTCTCAGCGAGAGCCGTTTGGGCTGGTGGTGTTGGAGGCCATGGCAGCGGGGAAGCCGGTGGTGGCCTTTCGAGCCGGAGGGGTTCCGGAGATCGTGATAGAAGGGGAGACCGGCCTGCTGGCGCCCGCAGGCGATGTGCAGGCGATGGTCGAATGCTTGCGTCGCCTTCAGCAAGATTCGGCCCTCTGCAGGCGGCTTGGCACTGCCGGTAAAGAGCGGGTAAGGTGTTGCTTTACGATGGATCGTGCGTTCGCTAACCTCCAGCGGGTTTTTGACGAGGCGGTGGCCTGCCATAAGGCCGGGACGGCCGTATGCGAATAATGGAGATCATCTCCGGCGTGGGCGTTAACGGGGCTGTAGTTCACTGCTTGTTGCTCACGCAAGAGCTGGCCCATCGGGGCAACGAGGTGATGCTGGTGTGCCGACACAACGCCTGGATCGGCCAACAGTTGGCACATACCCCAAACGTAACGGTCGTTGAAAGCGATATGCACCGTTGGCCACCCGATGAGCTGCGTCGGGTGGCCACCCTGGCGCGAGAGCAAGGCATCGAGGTCATCAACACACATATGTCGCGTGCCCACAACTTCGGGGTTTTTCTGGAGCGCTTTAGCGGCATTCCCTGCGTAACGACGGCACACTCTCACAAAATCCATCCCCATTGGTGGTTTGCTCATCACATCATCGCCGTTTCCGAACAGACTCGGCGCTACCACCTACGGTTCAACCGGGTTCGCGCAAACCGCATTGATACCGTGCATGGCTTCGTGGATGTGGCCCGCTTCCGCGGGTTCGATGCTCTCACGCGCTTGCAAACCAGAGCCGCCCTCGGTGTGGACGAAGAGACCTTCTTGGTGGGGGCTATTGGCGATTTTCTGCCGCGTAAAGGGCAGCTCTACCTTATTCGGGCTTTGCCCCAGCTTCTGGAGCGAATACCCCGTTTGCGCTTGGCGCTTGCCGGCAGCGTTCGCACGGAGAGCTATTATCAAAAGGTACGTCGAGAAGCAAACCGGCTCGGTGTGCAGGAGGCGATTCTTTGGCTTGGCTACCGGCAGGATGTGCCCCAGCTGTTGGCGGCATTTGATGTCTACACGTTGGTATCGCTAGACGAAATGTTTCCGGTGGCCATACTCGAGGCGATGGCGGCGCAAAAGCCCATTGTGGCCACGGCGGTGGGAGGCACACCGGAGTGCGCCGCCGAGCCGGATTCGATCTATCTCATTCCTCCGGCCGACCCCCAAGCGATTGTCAAGGCGCTTGTGGAGCTTTACGAGAACCCCCAAAGGAGGGTTGAGCTTGGCAAGCGAGCCTATGAAACGGTGTGCGCCCATTTTACGGTGGAGAAACAGGCTCCTAAAATAGAGGCCGTTTTTCGTAAAGTGGTTGCGACGGCAAGACGGCCTTAAGCGGCCGGGAAAAGATCGGGCAGCAAACCTAGGTTTTGGACTGCCTTTAGGTAGAATGTGCATTATGGAGGCTCAAAAGAACCCTTTGATGTCTTTAGAAGCACGCATTCGCGAGATCGTGAATCGTCTCGAAGCGTGCTATGGCGTTCCCAAATGGCAACCGAGGATGTCGCCGTTGGATGAGCTTATCTCCTGCATCCTCTCGCAACACACCTCCGATGCCAACTCGTTTCGCGCCTTTGGCAAATTAAAGGAGCGCTTTCCTACTTGGGAGGCAGTAGAGAAGGCGCCCACGAAAGAGCTGGCCGACACCATTCGCAGCGGCGGTTTGGCGGACAGCAAGGCGGCGCGCATACAGGCCGTTTTACGCACACTGCGTGAAAAAGTGGGGGGTTATACCCTCGATCTTTTGCAGCAGATGCCCGATGACGAGGCCCGCCGATGGCTTATGGCCCTGCCCGGTGTAGGGCCAAAAACAGCTGCCATCGTGCTCTGCTTTGCTTTGGGGCGCCCGGTTATTCCCGTGGACACGCACGTGTTTCGCGTGGCCTGGCGCCTAGGGCTTATTGAGAAGCGCATTGGCGAGGCCAAGGCGCACGATGCCCTGCAGGCGCTTGTGCCGCCCGAACTCATCTATCGCTTTCATGTGGCCCTCATCGAACATGGGCGTCGTGTATGCAAGGCTTCGCGTCCCCGCTGTGAGGTATGTCCCCTAACCGATTTATGCGCTTATTATCAAGAGAATTCTGTTCTGATGTCGAATCTAGGAGAGAAGAGGAAAGATGCTGCTTCGTGAACTGTTAGAAAACGGTGCCCAACGCCTACCGGAACGGACGGCCCTTATTTTTCGTGACCAGCCCATCACCTTTGCGCAGCTTTCCGAGCAGACACGCCGATTGGCTGCCGGCTATGCCGCGCTCGGAGTGGAAGCCGGCGATAGGGTAGCCCTCCTCCTACCTAACAGCCCGGCCTTTATTATGGGCTACTATGCTGCAGCCTATTTGGGGGCGGTATCTGTGCCCGCCAACCCGATGCTAAAACCGCCTGAGCTTGCCTACATTTGGGGCGACGCCGGGGTGAAACTTGTGCTCACAGCAGAACCTCTGCTGCCCAATGTGCTTGAAGCCCGTAAGGAGCTTCCGGAGTTGCATCACATTGTATGCCTTACAGGAGCCTCCGCTCCGGCCTCAACCTCGACGCCGATCTCGCCTCAATCCGTGCCCGGCCTCATCCTCTTCTCCGATCTGCTTACCCACGAGCCGCTATCCTCCGCGGCATTGCCATCGGTTCAGGAGGAGGATTGTGCGGTTATCCTCTACACGTCGGGAACGACAGGGCATCCCAAAGGGGCCATGCTTTCGCATCGCAACCTCACCCGCAACATCGAGCAGGTGCTAGGGCGGCTTCAGTTTACCCAGGAAGATAGGCTTCTCACGGTGTTGCCGCTGTTTCATGCCTTTGCCGGAACGGTCTGTATGAACCTGCCGATGATGGTAGGGGCGAGCAGTGTGCTGTTAGACAGCTTTTCGCCGGGGAAAGTGCTTGAATCGGTGGCACGCCATCGGGTTACCGTGTTGCCGGCCGTTCCGGCCATGTTCTATGCGTTGCTACAGCTACCGCCCGATCCCACCCTCGATCTTTCGAGCCTGCGGTTTTTGGTTTCCGGTGGCGCGCCCCTACCGGTAGCGATGTTGGAAGCGCTTGAGAAGCGTTTTGGCGTGCCCGTTATCGAGGGCGACGGCCCAACAGAGTGTAGCCCGGTTACCAGTGCCAACCCGCTAGAAGGCCCACGAAAGCCGGGCAGCGTGGGGCCTCCGCTCCCCGGCGTGGAGATCGCCATTGTGGATGATGAAGATAGGCCCCTACCCACCGGCGAAGTGGGCGAGATCGTGGTGCGTGGCGATAACGTGATGATGGGCTACCTCAACCAGCCGGAGGCCACACGGGAGGCCATGCGCAACGGATGGTACCACACGGGCGATCTCGGCCGTTTAGATGAAGATGGCTATCTCTATATCGTGGACAGAAAGAAAGACATGGTGATTACGGCCGGGCTGAACGTCTACCCTCGGGAAGTGGAGGAGGTGCTTATCACCCATCCGGCTGTGGCGGATGTGGCCGTAATCGGGCTGCCGGATGCCCTACGCGGAGAAGAGGTCGTCGCCGTGGTGGTGTGCAAGGAGGGGGTGAGCCAAGAGGGGCTAGATCGCGAGCTGATTCGCCACTGTCGGGCACGGCTGGCCGACTACAAGGTGCCGCGTAAGGTGTTCTTCCGCGACAGCTTGCCACGTAGCAGCACCGGCAAGGTGCTGAAGCGCCTTCTGAAGAAAGAGATGGAGATGCAGGTAGGAGAACAGCCTTGACCCAAGACGAGCCGTCCGTCCAAAACACATTAAAGGCCGTAGCCCATTTGGAATGGCTAGATAACCTCGCCCATATCGCTGTTGCCGTGCTGTTTATTCTGGCTGCAGCTTCGGTGCTGCTCTACAGCTTCGGCCTATTCCTCTTGCAGGTGGTGCACATCGCCATCGGTATTCATACGGCGGGAATGAGCGCCCAACATGAGAACAGCTTCCTCCACATCAGCCTGGAACTGCTGAGCGGGCTGCTTTTTGCGGTTATTCTGTTGGAGCTGCTACGCACCATTCTTACCTATCTCATTGCGCGTTCGATAGAGGCCACCCTTAAAGAGTTTTTGCTGGTAGGCATTATCTCGCTCATTCGGAAGATACTGTTGGTGGGGGCGCAGGCCTCTCTCTCCACCGAAGGGCAGCATGCCTTTGTGCAGGAGGCTGTAGGGACTTTGGTGAGCGTGCTGGCCGTGCTGCTGCTCATAGGAGGGCTTATTCTGTTAAAGCGGTTCTACGAACGCACCTAACCCGGCAAAAAAAGAGGCCGAAAGCCTCGAGCTATAAAGACTTTCGGCCAAACCTCTCCGATGTTTTAGAGAAGGAGAGCATAAGGGGTTATCCCCTAACGAGCTGCTAGCAGTTTAGACAACGAAAAGCCAAAAATGTTTGAGGTTTTTTGAAAGGAGCCTAGATGCGGTCTTCATTAACTTCTGAACAGCTGTACGTGGCGTCGCCGAGATTGCAGATAACAGCACCCCCATGCCTTGAGCGGGAGCTCATGACAGGTACGGTAAGAGCAAGCTACCTGTTTCGGCTTGTGAGTGGGGCGTTAACCTATTTCCGCCCTAGTTAGGAGCGGGCGGAACATTTCCGCTTTTTGGACGGTATATGTATTGATAGAAAACGGGGGTGATTGGTGTCGACCTAGTCGATGCCGTCTTTGGTTGCGAGCCGAGGTGCCGCAGGCCTCGTAAAAAAGCGGCAAAAAAATAAACGCGAACACTCAAAACTACGCGCTCGCGGCTTAATTAAGCCGCCCGTCCATC
>NZ_DATGLN010000133.1:0-10349 GCF_035294165.1 Chthonomonas sp. | reverse complement strand
GTGGAAGCCCTCACAGCACGGTTACAGGCCGATGGTTTTACGGTTCAGCCGCCCAAAAATTATCTCGTTAAGCCAAAACTAGCCACAACCGCTTCCGTTATGCTCGATGTACGAATGCTTTTTTCCGCCCTTGTAGATGCCGATTTTCTTGATACGGCACAACACTTTGGCGAAGAGCGTGAAACCCCCAAAAGTTTAGAGCCTGCACGCGCTTTAGCAGCCCTCGAGCGCTATCTCGACGAAGAGGTACGTCAAAACAGGCGCGCCAAAGCCGAGGTCATCGCAGTGCGAGAGGAATTGTTGCACAACTGTCGAGAGACTGCAGCCAATTCTCCAGGCCTCTTTACCCTTACGGCTCCAACCGGTTCGGGAAAGACCTTGGGCATGTTACTGTTTGGCCTGACCCATGCCCAACAGCACGATTTTAAGCGTCTGATCCTTGTTTTTCCCTATCTTACCATCGTCGAGCAGGTTGTCTCCATATGTCGTGCTATCTTCGAGCCTGTTTTCGGTAGCGGGTATGTGTTGGAGCACCACAGCTCTGCTCGATGGCAGCGACTTAGCTCGGAGAGTTCTCTTTCCGAAGAGGAGCGTCGGATCGAGCGCCAGCTATCGGAGAACTGGCAGGCCCCCCTCATCATTACCACGAATGTGCAGTTCCTCGAATCGCTCTTTAGCAACTCTCCAGGGGATTGTCGTAAGCTGCACTCTATCGGAGAGAGCATCGTGTTCTTTGATGAGGTGCAGACACTTCCAACATCTATTGTGTTACCAACATTGAGAACGCTCTCGCGTCTGGCGTCGCCGCCTTATCGAGTCAGTATTGTGTTTTCCACGGCCACACAGCCGGCATTTTCTCTGCTTCACAAGGAGGTGCAGGAAGAGGGCAATAGCGGATGGAAGCCCCGTGAAATCGCTCTACCCCATCTTTTCAAGAAGATGCAACGAGTTACCGTAGACTGGCGGTTGTGGGATGTCCCTATGACGATAGAGGAGCTTTGCCGGAAAGTCGCGCAGGAGCCGATGACGCAACTGCTGTGTGTGGTAAATATGCGCAAAGATGCACGCGCCATTGCGCTTACGTTGCGAGATATGAGCATGGAAGGCCTCTACCATCTTTCCACATGCATGTGTCCTCTGCATCGGCAAGAAATTCTAAAAGAGGTAAAAGCTCGTCTGCTGGAGAATAAAGCGTGTAGATTGATCAGCACTCAATGCGTTGAGGCGGGCGTAGATGTGGACTTTCCCTTAGGGTACCGCGTGTTAGGACCGTTATCGGCTATTGCGCAGGTAGCTGGACGAGTTAATAGAAACGGCCTTTTAGAGGGAAAGGGAACACTGCGCGTGTTTCGGCTTTGCGATGAACGGTATCCCGATAAAGCCTATGAACAGGCCACTCGAGTTACCGAGAAGATTCTAAGAGAGCTTGGGACGGATCAGCTAGATATCGAAAGCCCAGCATTATACCAACGCTACTATGGGGAGTTATATAACCTAGCCGGCATCAACCAGTTAAATCGCGACTTGCTAAAGGCCATAGCGAATCAGAACTATCGAGAGGTAGCGCAGGGCTATCGAATTATTGATGAGGACTTCATTCATGTCGTGGTGCCCTATCAAGGGGCTTTGGAACTGTTTGAGCAGTTGGCCGATGAGGTGCGTTCAAAGGGAGTGAGTAAGTCGTGGGTGCGACGTGCCCAACCACTGACGATCAGTTTATATCTTCCACGAACTCTGTCGCGAAGTTTAGAGCCGGTACCCGGTTGGGGATTTTTTGCCAATCGTTGGTTTTTATGCTACCGTAGGGAGGACTACTATAGCCTGGTCGGTTTTTATCCTAAAAATGACGACGCCGAAATGGATGTGCTTATCGCTTAAATCCAATGACGAGGAGGAGAAGTTGCTATGAGGAGATCGAACCAGCAGGTTTTGGAAGTGTGGGGTGACTTGGCTTGCTTTTCACAGCCGCCCCTTTCTGTGGAGCGGTTCACCTATCCTGTCATCACGCCGTCGGCGGCGAGAGGCATTTTCGATGCTATCTACGTAAAACCCTCCAAATTCCGCTGGCAGATTCTCGAGGTAGAGCTGTTCGAGAGGCCGCGCTACATCGCTTTGCGTCGCAATGAGATGAAGCAAAAAACGCCAGGAACCGACACGCTTTGGCGCTGGATGGAGGGGCGAGAGGAGCCTGAGCCTCTCTATGCGGATACCGATGACGAGGCCAAAGGACGCACTCAGCGCCAAACCATCGCCCTCAAAAACGTGCGCTATCGCCTGCATGCCGAGATACGCCCCTGGCCGGGCTATGAGAACGAACTGGCAGCATTCGAGGCGCAGTTTCGACGCAGAGCGGAGCAAGGACAATGTGCTTGGCAGCCTTATTTAGGCATGCGCGAGTTCGTGGCCTACTTTCGATTGGTGGAGGAAGCCGACCGAGCCACACCCATCCCTTTCGATATGGAGGTTGGATGGATGTTATACGACGTATTCGACCTTTCACGGCCGGGAACAAGCGAAGATAAGCCCTTCATTACTCTGTTTCATGCGCGAATCGAAGGAGGACGATTGCGCGTGCCGCCGTTTGAAAGTCCAGAGGTAAAAAAACCCATTCCAGGAGGCTAAGAATGATCGATCAACTTGTGCGCTACGCCACACAAAAGGGGCTTCACTCCGAACCCGGTTTCGCCACTCAAACGATTCGATGGTGTCTTAGCTTTAGTGCCGATGGTCGTTACTTGGGGGTAGTGCCGCTCGGAGATAAAGTTGGGCGCAAGTTCGATGTTTGCCCCAATTTGTCTCAACCGGAGCTGGTGCGCTTAAACCCAGGAAGCCAGTTTCTTTATGAATCGGCAGATTGTGTGGCGCTCTACAAGGTGAAGCCGGAGGATTTGCAAAAGAAACAGGAGAAACACAACTTCTTTGTAGGGCTTCTAGAGCAGGCTTCCACAGCAGTACCCGAGCTGAGAGCCGTTGCGCAGAGCTTGGGTGATCCACAAATACGCAACAGAATTTGCGAAGACCTAGAGCGCAATAAAGTAAAGCCTACCGATAAATTGACGCTGCAGGTTGGCAGTAACCTGCTTCTGGAGGATAGTCGCTGGCATGATTGGTGGCGTCGGTTTCGCAGTAGTATCGGCGGTAATGCAGGAGCTTCGCAAGCAACGGGCGGGGCGAGAATGGTCTGTTTCGCGACAGGAGACTTAGTAGTTCCTGAACCAACTCACCCCAAAATACGCGGGTTAGCGGATGTTGGCGGACAAAGCTCCGGTTCCTCTCTTGTTGGCTTCGATAAAGATGCTTTTGAGTCGTATGGTCTGAAACAGTCGGCCAATGCAGCCGTTTCGGCAGAGAGCGCTGCTGCCTATCGCGCTGCTTTGGAAGACCTTCTACAAAACAACGCCAAGCGCCTCGCCGGTACCAAGGTGGTGTATTGGTATAGCCACACGGTTCCTATCGAAAACGACCCTGTGGCCTTTTTGTTAGGAGAGCAAGCGGAGGAGGGGCAAGAGGCACAAGCACGAAGCGCTTTGCAGCGTGCTCGTAATCTTTTAGACTACCTACACACCGGTAAAGCGGAGGCCATCGAGCTAGGGAATAGCTATTTCTACATTCTCACTTTATCCGGTGCGGCTGGCCGTGTTATGGTGCGCGACTGGGCCATGGGTCAGTTTGAGGATTTAGCCACTCACGTGGCCGAGTGGTTTGAACATCTGCGGATCGTCCGCTATGATGGAGGAGGTGATGCGCTAAACCCCGGTTTCGAACGTTTAGTTACCAGTTTGCTTCCACCCCGATTGCCCCAACAACAATATGAGGATTGGATTAAGCCCCTCTCTGGGGTACGAACGAGTCTGCTGCATGCGGCTATCGAAGGCACGCCCCTGCCTTTTGAAGTGCTTGGACGCATACTCTATCATCACAATCAGTTTGTTCTTTCGGGGGATTGGGAGGAGGCGGTAGAGACACGAAACCGAAACCTGTTGAACCTTCTACAGGCTCGTATGGCTTTACTGAAAGCCTATCATGTTCGGAACAAAGGAGATAAACAGATGCAATCTAATCTCAACAAACAACACCCAAGTCCTGCCTATCACTGCGGTCGCCTGATGGCTGTCTATGCGCGTCTACAGGAAGCGGCATTGGGCAATGTGGGGGCAGGTGTCGTGCAACGCTTCTATGCGGCTGCCTGCGCCACTCCGGCGCTTGTGCTCGCGAGGCTTGACCGCACCGCGCGATTTCACCTTAACAGTATAGAGAGCAAGGGGCTGCAGAACTGGTATCTCGATCAGCTCACCGAAATCTACAACGCTATACCTGAGCGGCTTCCGAGAACGCTTAGCCTCGAAGACCAGAGCCTTTTCGCTCTTGGTTACTACCATCAGCTTGCCGAGATGCGTTCCCCTACGAAATCGGCCTCACCGGCAGGCCAGCCTGATCACGAAACAATAGAGGAGGAAAAGAATGTCTAAACCCATTTCCAATCGTTACGAGTTTCTCTACTTTTTCGATTGCCAAGATGGCAACCCGAACGGCGATCCCGATGCCGGCAATGCCCCACGCGTAGACCCAGAAGACATGCACGGCATCGTATCGGATGTGGCCTTGAAACGGCGTGTGCGCAACTATGTGCTTGCCAAGCACGAGAACAGAATGCCTTACGCCATCTTTATCGAGCATGCCACGAATCTCAACCGGCACATTACGCGTGCCCATGAGGAGACAGGAGGCTTGAAACTAAAAACCTCGAAGGAGGATAAGGCATCCAAAGAAAAAGTGCTGGAAGCCCGCGACTGGATGTGCGCAAATTTCTACGATGTGCGCACCTTCGGAGCGGTAATGAGCACGGGGCCTAATGCGGGGCAGGTCCGTGGGCCGGTGCAGATAAGCTTTGCCCGTTCCATAGACCCCATCTATCCCCTAGAGATATCCATCACACGCATGGCCATTGCCGAAGATGTGCAAGGGGCCAAGAGCAGTGAGGACTATCTCAAATGGGAGCAGGAGCAACCGGAAGACCAACTGCGAACCATGGGGCGCAAGTCGCTGATCTCCTATGGTCTCTACCTCGCCCGCGGCTTCGTAAGTGCTCATTTAGCCCAAAAGGATGATATGTTCCGCGGTACCGGCTTTTCCGAGGCGGACTTAGAGCTGCTATGGGAAGCCCTCTGTAACATGTACGACCATGACCGTTCTTCGAGTAAAGGGATGATGTCGGCGCGCAAGCTCATTGTGTTCAAGCATGTAGGCACCGATACGATACCTGAACAACGAAAACGGCAAGCGATCTTGGGTTGCGCTCCGGCCTATCGGTTGCTTGACGTGGGCGGTAGCGAGGACCATGGGGAGATCGTACGTGTCTGGCGAAAAGACCCTCAGAAGCCGGCGCGTAGCTTCCACGACTACTGCCTAGAGATATATGCCGATCGGGTACCGGCGGGAGTTGAGCTTATCGAAAAGCTCTAGTGATAACAGCGTACGTACCGCTGCCTCCCCTCTCCCAAAGTGGGAGAGGGGAGATATGTATTTTGAACGGTGGAATAAATGCAGGAGGATAGGGAGCGCCTCATCATCGCTTCTTGCACCCCTGTACTACAGCCGACACAGAGGACTATTTTGGTAGGAGCTATCTAATGGTATTATTACGCATCGGCTTGTAAGAGAAAGGAGGCATCGTAAGGAATGCAAGAGGAGGAACCGATCCTGATATCTGCTCTTGCCCAATACGGCTATTGCACACGCCGATGCGGTCTCATGCATGTCGAGCAGCTTTACGAGGAAAATCCCTATACGTTGATGGGGATACGAAGCCACTCACAGGTAGACGTGGAAGATGTGGTTACCGTGAGGGGCGCACGCATTGAAAAGGCTTTGCCATTGTGGTCGGATCGCTTGGGCTTAGTCGGCAAAGCCGATGTGGTCGAGTTTTGGCCGGACGGCACCATCTATCCCGTTGAGTACAAACACGGTCCGCGGCGCCATAACCTGTTTGACGCACTGCAAGTATGCGCTCAAGGTATGTGTTTGGAGGAGATGTTTGGCCGTTCGGTAGAGAAGGGGGCAATTTACCACATCTCATCGCGCAGGCGTCGGGAGGTGATCTTCTCGGAGGAGTTGCGAACGAAAGTTTTAGAGGCTATTGCGGATATCCGCAATATGATACGTGATGGCAGGGTGCCACCTCCTGTAAATGACAAGCGTTGCCCCAACTGCTCTTTACATGATATCTGCATGCCGGAGGTATTGGCAACTGCGCGGTTTGCCTGGCACGCAAAGGCTCTTTATCGGTTAGAGGAGATGGAGGAAGAAGAGGATGAGTCGTGAACTGCTAAACACTCTGTTTGTTATGACACCAGGCGCCTACGCTCGGCTAGACGGCGATACCGTGCGTGTGGAGTTAGAGGGTGAAAAGCTCATTCAAGTCCCTCTCATACATATCGGCCAGTTGGTTTTTTTCGGGGCTACGTCCTTAACGCCTCAACTGCTCATGCGTTGCGCAGAGGAGGGGAAGGATGTCATCTTTTTAGACTACGCCGGCAACTTTAAGGCACGTGTTGTTGGGCCTGAGTCGGGCAACGTATTGCTGCGTGCGGCGCAATATAAGGCTCATTGTGATAGCCAGATGGCTCTAAACATCGCGCGTCCTATTGTTGCGGGAAAGATAAAAAACTGCAGGAACAACCTCCTGCGTGCCTTACGCGACAGCGGCATATCCGCGCAGGCGAAGACGGCTCTAGAGGAGGCTGCTGGCGTTCTAGGGGAGTTGCTTGGTCGGACAGCGGAAGTTGTAGAGATCAACGCATTGCGGGGGATTGAGGGACAAGCGGCGGCCATCTATTTTGAGGTTTTTGATCATCTCATTAAGCAAGAGAATCGAGCCTTCCGATTTCACAATAGGAGCCGTCGCCCTCCGCGGGATCGTGTAAACGCGTTAATTTCTTTTGTGTATACGCTTCTCCTTGCGGAGTGCGAGAGCGCATTGGCAAGTGTCGGGTTAGATACTCAGTTTGGTTTTCTGCATGTTCTACGACCTGGTCGCCCTGCATTAGCGCTCGATCTACTGGAAGAGTTTCGGCCAAGTGTTGGTGACCGTTTTGTATTGGCACTTATCAATCGTGGGCAGATCGAGGAGCGTCACTTTGAGGAGCGCGCCGGAGGCAGCGTTTTGCTTAATGAGGACGGTCGTAAGGTGGTATTAGGAGCTTATCAAAAAAGGAAGCAGGAAGAAGTCCACCATTCGCTTTTAAAGACAAAAGTACCATTAGGCCTTGTACCTCAATTACAGGCACGTTTACTTTCACGCTACATACGTGGAGACACAGACTACTACATTCCGTACACGGTTAAATGATATTTTGTGGGATGTTGATAGATGGCTAATTAAGAGGTGAACTTAAATCGTTGAGAGGTATACTTGACTAATGACTATAGCCTAGGTGTGTCACATTGGACATTGTGGTAACCTATGACGTCAACACGGAGACGGAGGCCGGCCGGCGTCGTCTAAGGATGGTTGCTAAGGCCTGTGAGGCGTTCGGGCAGCGTGTACAGAACTCGGTTTTTGAGTGTAGCTTATCCGAGACCAATTTAGAGCGTTTGCGGACTCGTTTGCTGCAGATTATAGACTTAGAGCAGGACAGCCTACGCATTTATCGTTTAAAGGGTCGTCGAGAGGACGTAGTAGAGGTACACGGTCGGGACTTGTACCGTCCACCCTCTGATCCGCTTATTATTTAGGAAAAACTAAGTTTGCGCGAATCGGGAGTGATCGTGGGTTCGAGAGAGAGGTTCGCGCAGGATTTTGAGAGAGTGTGGTATAATATAAGAGGCAACTTCTCGAGGGTAGGGGCTTAAGTAGCCTTTATTTTGAGAGTAAGTTGACCGTATCACCGGCTCTTCGGAGCTGGTGGGGATTGAAACTGTGTTTACCCAATCGCGCGTGTCTATGATGGGAGGGTATCACCGGCTCTTCGGAGCTGGTGGGGATTGAAACCTAGTAGCTGTAACCTACCGGTATCGTACAGCCATGTATCACCGGCTCTTCGGAGCTGGTGGGGATTGAAACGATAAGTACCAACGCGATTACCCTCCTTATGCGGGTATCACCGGCTCTTCGGAGCTGGTGGGGATTGAAACCCTAGCAGGCGCTCGCGCGCCTGCTCGAACTCCTTGTATCACCGGCTCTTCGGAGCTGGTGGGGATTGAAACTTGTTAGCGATACAAGAAAGAAGTTCTTTGAGATTGTATCACCGGCTCTTCGGAGCTGGTGGGGATTGAAACATAATCTGTTCCCAACAGCCGCTCGCGCGCGGCCTCGTATCACCGGCTCTTCGGAGCTGGTGGGGATTGAAACACGTCTGCATAGCAGTATACGCTACCTTTTGGTTCCGTATCACCGGCTCTTCGGAGCTGGTGGGGATTGAAACTTGGGAATCGTGGAGAATGCAGGGCAGAATGTAGCACGTATCACCGGCTCTTCGGAGCTGGTGGGGATTGAAACACAGAACCGCCACCGACACCGACGCCGACGCCGGCACCAGTATCACCGGCTCTTCGGAGCTGGTGGGGATTGAAACAATACGGGTGTGATGTCTTTTAACAATTTTTCGCAGTATCACCGGCTCTTCGGAGCTGGTGGGGATTGAAACCGTACTCTTTTGGAGACAGCGCTCCTAGCTGATAGTATGTATCACCGGCTCTTCGGAGCTGGTGGGGATTGAAACGCGCCTGGACGGATCTGAGTGTGGAAATTCAAGTAGCGTATCACCGGCTCTTCGGAGCTGGTGGGGATTGAAACTCGTTGACATTGGCTGCAAACGTAGCGGTGGCCAGTATCACCGGCTCTTCGGAGCTGGTGGGGATTGAAACTACAAGTGGTAGTGGAAACGTACAACTATCAGCGGGTATCACCGGCTCTTCGGAGCTGGTGGGGATTGAAACCCTACCCAAAAACCTGCAGCAGTACTGTTTAACGGGTATCACCGGCTCTTCGGAGCTGGTGGGGATTGAAACTGATTCACATGCCCGAGCGGGCGTATCTCGAGATTGTATCACCGGCTCTTCGGAGCTGGTGGGGATTGAAACATAGCTCACCCTGAAAGTTTCCAGGATGCTGAAAGTATCACCGGCTCTTCGGAGCTGGTGGGGATTGAAACGCGCTAGTGTCAAGTTCCCAATGCAGACGCGGAAGGTATCACCGGCTCTTCGGAGCTGGTGGGGATTGAAACTTTATTTGCTTAATTTCTTCCATAGCAGGTATCCGATAGTATCACCGGCTCTTCGGAGCTGGTGGGGATTGAAACGCACCCTGCAACTGATTCGCAGGAATACTGTGGTTGTATCACCGGCTCTTCGGAGCTGGTGGGGATTGAAACTTCAGTCCGCAGCACACGTCTACAAGTGGTAGTGGGTATCACCGGCTCTTCGGAGCTGGTGGGGATTGAAACATGTGATGTGGACAGAGCAGGCTTTCTGATAGGTGCTGTATCACCGGCTCTTCGGAGCTGGTGGGGATTGAAACACCACATCGCCATCAGCTAATCTGAGGTGAAGCCAGTATCACCGGCTCTTCGGAGCTGGTGGGGATTGAAACCTATCCACCCGATGGTTGTTTCGTGCTAGACTGGGTATCACCGGCTCTTCGGAGCTGGTGGGGATTGAAACCTATCCATTTGAGAGGTTTTGATATGGAGCAGGATTGTATCACCGGCTCTTCGGAGCTGGTGGGGATTGAAACCACAGTGTGGAGTAATAATGAATGTAGGCGATCAGGTGTATCACCGGCTCTTCGGAGCTGGTGGGGATTGAAACTTGCAGACGTAGCGCCAACCGTTTTTGAGCAGCTGGTATCACCGGCTCTTCGGAGCTGGTGGGGATTGAAACTCGTGCTGGATTGGATGAACGGCATCGGCGTACCGTATCACCGGCTCTTCGGAGCTGGTGGGGATTGAAACGGTGATGGTGTCTACAAACCGTTGACAGAAGAGCGTATCACCGGCTCTTCGGAGCTGGTGGGGATTGAAACTCGTGCTGGATTGGATGAACGGCATCGGCGTACCTGCCGTATCACCGGCTCTTCGGAGCTGGTGGGGATTGAAACTAGCTGTAACCTACCGGTATCGTACAGCCATATCAGAAGTATCACCGGCTCTTCGGAGCTGGTGGGGATTGAAACGGGAATATGTTACCATCGCTACCTGAAAGTATCCATCGTATCACCGGCTCTTCGGAGCTGGTGGGGATTGAAACGAGCACGGAGGTGCAGAGACTGCAGATAGAACTCCGTATCACCGGCTCTTCGGAGCTGGTGGGGATTGAAACTTCTAAAACTCCTAGCGCAAAACTACTCTGTG
>NZ_DATGLN010000132.1:0-15934 GCF_035294165.1 Chthonomonas sp. | reverse complement strand
CTGATACCATGAAAACGCCGTGCCCCGAGTGGTGGCATACAATACGACTAAAAGCGACCACGGAAAGGGGGCGCGGAGTATGGGTTCTGGGTTTTGCGGGACAGTGATCGGCATGGACCTCGGACGGAGGTATTCCTGGTGTCGGGCCATCTCTACGGAAACAGGAGAGGTCCTTGGGAATGAGAGATTGCGAACCCGCAGGGAGGAGTTCCTCTCCTTCCTCCAGGGGCTTCCACGACCGATCCGGGTAGTCATGGAAGCCACGGGGAACTGGCAGTACCCCTACGAATGTCTGGAGGGGTGGGTGGAGGAGATCCAGCTGGCTCACCCTCTGAAGACCAAGGCGATCGCCTCTGCCAAGATCAAGACCGACCGGATCGACGCCACAATCCTGGCGCACCTGGGCAGGGCCGACCTCGTCCCCCAGGCTTACATCCCTCCCAGGGAAGTGAGGGATCTGCGCGAGATCCTGCGGCACCGGGCGTTTCTGGTATACCTCCAGACTGCTGTGAAGAACCGCATTCACTCCTATCTCTCCAAGCAGGGCCTCGAGCCTCCCTTCACGGACCTGTTTGGGAAGTCCGGTCTGGCCTGGCTAAGGGCCCTGGAGATCCGAGAACCGTACAGGAGTCTCCTCGACCAGGACCTCAGGATCTTAGTATTACAGCCGCAGTTAAAACCATGGTATAGTTTGGGAGAGATTCGTTGCACACATTGCGCTCAGAGAGGTGTTCCCTCATCATGGCATCCATCGCTGCAGGGCACGGGCCACGGCATCTGAAGGAATCCCCCACACCGGAAGAAGTCGCTGCTTGGGCGACAGGGTTGGAGCGGATGCACGCCCGCATCGCGCCGCATTTTGCGCGTCGTGAGCCGCGGGCACGGGCGTTGGCCTACCTCCGCGGGTTGCTCGGGCCCATCGAGCGCAAGAACGGCTGGCAACTGGCGGAGTATGTGGGCGATCCGACCCCAGATGGGATCCAGCGTCTGCTGGCGACCTATGAGTGGGATGCGGACGCCGTGCGCGACGATCTGCGGGCGTATGTCGTCGAGCACCTGGGAGACCCGCAGGCGGTGCTGGTCGTGGATGAGACGGGCTTTCTGAAGAAAGGGACCAAGTCGGTGGGGGTGCAACGCCAGTACAGCGGCACGGCGGGGCGGATCGAGAACTGTCAGATCGGGGTGTTTCTGGCATATGTCAGCCTGCGGGGGCATGCGTTCGTGGACCGGGAATTGTACTTGCCCCAGGAGTGGGCCGAGGACAGTGCGCGGCGCCGCGACGCCGGGGTGCCCGCAGAGGTCCCGTTTCGGACCAAGCCCCAGATAGCCCGCGTCATGCTCGAGCGGGCCTTCGCGCACCACATCCCGGCGCGCTGGGTCACGGCGGACGAGGTCTACGGCAACGATCGGGCCCTCCGTCTGTGGTTGGAGCAACGGCGCATCCCTTATGTATTGGCCTGCAAGCGCACCGAGCGCGTGTGGGTCCTCACCGCCCGAGGCCCCGCCCAGATAGCGGTGGCCACGCTGGCGGCTCACGTACCGGCGAATCGGTGGCACCTGCTCAGCGCCGGCGCGGGGGCCAAGGGGCCGCGGGTGTATGAGTGGGCGCGGGTTCCCCTGCGCCCGGTGGGCGAGCCCGGGACCGGCTCTTGGCTCCTGGTCCGCCGGAGTCTGACGGAGCCGACGGACCTGGCCTACTATGTCTGTTGGGGCCCAGCCGCGACGCCGCTACGCGAGCTGGTCCGCGTGGCCGGGGTCCGGTGGGCGATTGAAGAGGCGTTCGCGCAGGCCAAGGGGGACGTGGGCCTTGATCAGTACGAGGTGCGACGGTGGACCGGGTGGTATCGTCACATTACCCTGGCCCTCTTGGCGCATGCGTACCTCACCGTGGTGCGTGCGCAGACCCGCTCGGACAGCGGGCAAAAGGGGGGCCGCGGACGCGCACAGCCACACCGTGCGAAGCCGTGAGCCTCGCCGCCGTGCTCCCGTTGACGCTCCCCGAAGTGCGGCATCTCCTGTGTCGACTCGTCTGGAGCACTCCGCCGGATCTCGCGCACACCCTGCGATGGTCGACGTGGCGGCGGCGCCACCAAGCACGCGCCCAACGCTGTCATTACCAACGCCGCGTGGCGCGACTCCACGAGGGTCAACAATGAAGTGTGGCTGGTCGAGTAGGACCAGGGATCACCTGGGACCCCTCTGCCGAACGGCTCGTACGGATCTCCCTTAAGCCGCTCTAACTCAGCCTTCGGTCAAACCATCCACGGGCTAACGCCCTGGACAGAGAACGATGTGAGAGGTGAGTCTTCTTTAGGTTCGGTGGCTGCTCCCAAGGAGACACCATCCCCCACTCTCTCCTCACCACCGCCTCTTCAGCTGAGCTGGCCCCCTTCGCTCTTGCCTGGTTTCCCAGGCCGTCATCACTACTATGGAGCCACCCGATTCCTGAGCGCGCTTCGGCTCCGCTTTTCCGCTCCCGCGTTATACTTCGCCTACCTGCCTGAACGAGACCGAACCTCGCCAGCACAGGACGCGATCAGGCCTCTCCGGGTCATGCTGCTCTCTGTCCCACCATACTGCCCGCACCCACGACTGATCCCCCTGGTCTTCTCTGGATGCCGCTTCCTCCAGTACTAGCAGAGTCGGGCCTCCAGCGGTTCGCGCCGACCGGTTCGCCTGGCTTCGACAGCCTCGGCTGCGGCCTGGTGGTTTGCCTCAGGTCCTTCAGATTCCGCCTCGCGAGGGACACCCTCCCCTTTTCGGCTACGGTCCGCATCCAGTTGGACCGGCAGGTCTTTAACCTGCGAGAGAACAGCATGCCGGGCACACTAGTACTAGAGACTTATCAATAGCTTGTCTGGAGATCACCCGTGGCCAAGTAGGAGGGAGACTTTCGGATCGGAAAGAATTCGCAATAGAGCGGATGTAGGAAGTGGTATTAGCTAATTGCGACTTGTAGTGGACTCGCGCGGTTCCATATGGGTCACGCGATGAACAAAGGCACCAATTGGAAAGAGGTCCGGTCCTTCTCGCATCTTGGGAGCTCATTATGAATGCGGATGGGATGAAGTTCGAAAGTTCCTGTAAGAGCCAACGGCCTGGGCGCGATGCATGCTGCGCCACTCCCCTCCTCTTCTGGAGACGTCTTGTGGTGCTACTGGTTCATGAGCGCAGACGCCCGGTGGAGCGGAAGGCCCAGATCCTGGCGGAGGCGCAACAGGTGAGTACGCTCCGCGTCGATGATGCGAATCCGCTGCCAGCGCTGACTGGACCGCACCAGGGGTGCGTACACGAGCTTCAGGCAGCTCCGCGCATCGAGGAACCACGGGATGCTCTTGGTGCGTCGGTGCTCTTCCAGGACGCTCCGCTCGATCACATTCGCGGTCCGCGCAGACTTCCGGTACGCGCCCGGGAGGCGCAGAGGGGCGAGACGCGCCTCCAGATCGTCCCGGCGCGTAGCCAAGGCCGTCGGGTAGAGACGCGCAAAGCGCGCCGGGACCGCCAGCGCGGTCTACCGTCCCTCCTCATAGGTCGGCGCGCCGTGGAGTGCGACGACAGGGGACTTAACCTCGGCCCCCGCCGCGTCGGGCATCCTGTCCAGCACATTCGGCCTCTTGGGCCCCCAGCAGCGGAACCGCAGGCTTGTGGGCCAAGTCTCTTTGATCGCACGCAGCAGCCCCGGCCCCCCGTCGCTCGTGAGGCTCACCGGCGGGCGCAGGCCGCGGCGGACCAGGTTCCGCAGCATCCCCAGCCCGCAGCAGTCGCTCTCCGTGGTGCCCCAGGGCAGGTGCCGCAAGACTTGCCGGCCATCGGCGAGGATCGTCCAGGCGCCCAAGAGGCCCTCGACACCGCCCCCCTGGAGCCGGAGGGACTCCTAGACCGCGTCCATGAACAGGTACTCGACGGCAAAGCCCGACAGGTCGCACCGGGTGAAGGCCTGGGACTCCTCCCCCAGGCGCACGGTGACGGCACTCACCACGCTCGCGCTGACCAGGCTGGTCCCGGGGACGTCGGGGAAGGTGTCCTCGATGTCGCGCGTCGAGAGCCCCCGCGGATCCATCTCGGCGACCAGGCGGTCGAGGACATCGGTGGGGCCGCGCAAGAAGCTGAGGAGCCGGGACTGGGAGGGTACCAGGGTCTACCGGACCTAGGGGAGTTGCAACGGGATGTCGCCTTCGGCCGTCCGCACCTGGGCGGGCTCGTAGCCGTTTCGGGACCCGCGATGGGGTTCGGGGCCGCGGTGACGGACGTAGCGGTCCCGGCCCAGGGAGTCCGTAGCCTCTTCCTCGAGCAGCTCCTGCGCCAACCGCTGAGCCCCCACCCGGAGCAGGGTCCCCACCACGTCCCGGTCCTCCGGCACGCCGTCGTGGAGCAGCCGCGCGATCTCTTCCCGAATCTTGGCGCTCGGTGCTATCCTGGGCATGGGTTTGGGTTTCCCTTTCTGCTCCGCAAGGAGTTGGTGTCTCCCGCCCCCATTAGGGGAGCCCAGGCCGTCAACTTTTACAGGACCTCTACCACATCACCCACGGATGGTAATGAAAGACAACCTCACTATGCGATTTAGAGAGCGATTCTACAGGACCTACGTATCCTCCCACCTGGGAGCATGCCGATCGTTCACGCGTTCCCAGGTGGACCACGATGCGAGGTTATTTTCGGCTTTGTATGGACGGTACCTGCCGACGTCGAAAGACGCAAAAATACTGGAAGTGGGGTGCGGTGCGGGAAATTTCATTTCGTTCCTACGAGGACGGGGATACCGAGAGGTGCAGGGTATCGATCTTGGAGAGGAGCAGGTCACCTTGGCGAGGCATCTTGGCATTGATGATGTTGAGGTGGCGAACCTGTTTGAGTACCTTCCGGCACATGTCGAAGAGTTTGATATGATCGTTGCGCTGGATGTTATTGAGCACTTTACGAAGGATGAGATTCTACTTTTTCTTGACCTTGCATATCAGGCGCTACGTCCTCGAGGTCGAATTTTGCTGCGTACGCCCAACGCCGACTCCCCCTTTGTGTCGTGGATTCTCTATGGAGATTTTACCCACGAGATTGCATTCACTCCCTCAAGCATTAAGCAGGTTCTAAAGGTCGCGGGATTCGGAAACATTCAGGTATATGCTCTTGAGCCCTGGATCCATGGTCCTGCCAGTGCTGTTCGCTGGATAATCTGGAAGATGATAAAGCAGATAGTTCGCCTTTACTTTCTTGTTGAACAGGGGACGGCGGGGAGCGGTGTATTCACTTCCAATCTCCTGGCGGTCGCGGAGAAGATATGAAGCGATTCCGAATTGCCTATTTGGTATCTCACCCTATCCAATATCAGGTGCCTCTGCTGCGACGTATGGCCGAGCATCCCCAGATTGCCCTCCATGTGTACTACATGGAGCACCCGGGCGTCCGGTATGATCCAGAGTTCGGACAGCCTGTGCAGTGGGACATCCCGTTGCTTGAAGGTTACCCCTGGAGTACGCTTCGAAATTATTCACCCTTTCCGTCGAGTAGTGGTTTCCTACGCTTTATCCATCCCGGTATCTTTGGAATTCTGATGCGGCGTCAGTATGATGCTGTTATTGTTCATGGATATGCCCACCTTACGGAATGGTTTGCATTTATCGGATCGTGGCTCAGCCACACGCCGCTTTTCCTGCGAGGTGAATCGAACCTTCACAGCGCACGGCCGCTGTGGGTGAGGATTGTTAAATCTGTGTTGCTTAAGTATCTCCTACAACGAGTGACGGCCGTGTTGGCGATCGGAACTTTGAACCGGGAGTTTTACAGATTTTACGGAGTTCCCGAGGAGAAGATATTTTTCGTTCCATATGCGGTTGATAATGATCGATTCTTCGCTGAGGCTGCACGGCTGACCAACGCGGCTAATGATCTTCGTGATGAACTAGGCTGGCCCCGGTGGCTACCCATTGTCCTTTACGTGGGGAAGTTAGTCCCTCGAAAGCGTCCGCTAGACTTGTTGGAGGCTTATACTCAGGTGGTGAGGGATACCCCCGCAGGACTCTTGTACCTTGGAGATGGCCAGGAGCGTCAGCGACTGATCTCAGCGGCTGAAGCACGGGGTTCAAAATGGGTAGCGATCACTGGATTTGTCAATCAGACGCAGATTCCTCGATACTACGCGGCCGCTGATATCCTAGTTCTGCCCTCAGATCATGAGCCCTGGGGACTGGTTCTTAACGAGGGCATGTGCTTCGGACTTCCGGTGATTGCCAGCGACAGAGTGGGCGCCGCGCCAGATTTAGTTAGGCCGGGCGAAAACGGCTTTGTTTATCCCGTGGGCGACGTGGCTGCTCTTGCCCGGGTGCTCAAAATCGTACTTGGTGACCGCCAACTGCGTGCCAGGATGGGGCGCCTGTCTCGGGAGATCATTGCCCGTTACTCTTTCCAGGCGGATTTGGAGGGTGTTTGCGAGGCACTCCACTTTCTCCGCGAGAATCGAGCTGAATTACGCGCCGACGAAATGATCGGGTGTCCGTCGGAGAATGAGGGTGACGGATGAAGCCTCTCGGCGGAGCCCGACGTGCGCTCGCAGGAGCGGCATGGCTCAGTGGGGCTAGCTACTTATCATTCCTCCTCAATTTCGGGTTAAACCTTCTTCTTGTCCGGCTCCTCTTCCCGAAGGATTTTGGGCAGTTTGCTCTAGCGGGCTCCCTCGCAGAGCTTCTTTCCCTGGTTACTGGGGCGAGTTTGCCGCAAGGCGTCATTCAGATGTGGGGAGCTCCTAAGATCGTAGAGACAGCCTACGTTCTCAGTTTGAAGCTGTATGGGATGTTGATGCTCGGCGGGGCATTGGTCGCCCTTCTCGCCAGTGCCCACTTCCCGGGGCGGTTCGTACCTCTCTTTTTTACCCTGCTCGCTGTCCGGAACATTAGCGTTATCTCCTACGTTTACTCGGCCCTTCTAGAGCGTCGACTGGATTACTATCCCATCGCACTCGTTCGACTTTCTGCTACCCTGGCATCGGTTATTGTGACGCTTGTCTTAGCTCACGCTGGAGCGGGGGTGTGGAGTTTACTTGGTCGGGAGGCGGTGCTTTCCGTCATCACGTTCCTGGGAATGCGTATTGCGAGCGGATGGAGGTACTCCGGTGGGTATGACCGTGAGACTGCGCGCCGTTTATGGGAATTTGGCCGGCAGATGTTCGTGGGGAGGGCTCTGGAAACGTTATGGTACCGTAGCGATACGGTTATCCTGGGCATCCTTGCGGGGACAGCCAGCTTAGGATTCTATGATCGGGCCAGATACCTCGGTGAGCTCGGGCATTACGCGGTGTCTCTCGGTGCCGTGCAAGTAGCTTATCCTGTTTATTCGAGTCTACAACATGACCGTGGCACTCTCTCCTACACCTATAAGTTGTCGCACGGTCTTCTAGTTCGCCTCTTATGTCCCTACCTTCTTTGGCTCATGTTGTTTCCCCGCGAACTCGTTTCCGTGTTGTACGGATCCGGAGAGAGGTGGAGCGGCGTTGCGTTGATTCTGCCATGGTTTGCTATATTTGGTTTCCTATTTCCTCTTGTAGACAATCTGAAGGTCCTCCTGACCGGGGTGGGTCGACTTCGTGCAGCGGTTTGTCTTCGCTTCGCTCAGGTCCTCCTCACACTTGGGCTACTGGTTCCTGCCGTTCGGTTGGCGGGTGCGCAAGGAGCTGCGGCGGTCATGATGCTGAGCCAGATCGGAGGGCTGGTGATTGGTTACCGGGGGATACACGATTTGGTACTTGATCTCAACATACGTAGCTACATCCGTCCTCTCGTTTGCGCGGCACTGGCAGGAGGGGCGGTTGCCATTGTCCGCGGCCTGCACGTGCTCGCTTGGAAGGGTAGGCTGGGCGACGCTGCGACTCTATTCATTGTGGGATGCTTATATGTGGTTTGCCTTCTGCTCGTGGACCGAGAGCAACTCCGCGAACAAGTAGGAGCGATCGTCAATGGGTTCAAAGGTAGTGCTCCCGAGAAGGAGCCGGAGTTCTTGCTTGATGATACGGTCGAGACGATTCACTCCGGTGACGGCCGAACATGAGAGTTGCAATTGCTGTTGCGGGGACGTTCCATGCGTTCCGCTTAGCTGAACAGCTTAACCGGAGGCGCTACCTTGTTCGACTACTGGCGACCCACAGACCGCTGAGGGGTGAGCGCATTGACGGGAGACTAATAGTAGTGAATTCTCTCCCGGAGATCTTAATGCGCGTGCCACGCAGGATGGGGCTCCTCTGGGCGATTGGGGATTACCTGAAGGCTGTATCGTTTGACCGCTGGGCAGCTTCACGTTTGCCGGCATGCGATATCCTCGTGACGTGGGCGGGACATTCCCTGCGAACCCTCCGCACGGCACGGAGGATGGGGATTCGCACCGTTCTGGAGCGGGGCTCGGTGCATGTGCGGACCCAGTGGAGAATACTCGAGAAGGAGTATAAGCAATGGGGATGTGTAGTGCCTCCGGGTGATAGGCGGTTATTGGATCTTCAGCTCCGAGAGTACGAGGAGGCTGACTACATATGTGTTCCAAGCAAGTTCGCCCTTCGGAGTTTCATCCAGGAGGGTCTCTCGGAGAATCGGCTCATTTGCATCCCTTACGGCGTCGATGTAGATTTCTTCTCGCCGGGGGAGAGCAGGGCATTGCCATTCCGTGTTCTGACAGTTGGCCTCGGATTGCGCAAGGGTACGCCGTATCTGCTTGACGCCGCGGCCCGCTTGAACACGACCAACATTGAAATATGGCTTGTGGGGGCACCCCCCTTGGATGTAATTCCGTTTCTTCGGAAGCTTCCGGGGAATGTGAAGTTCCTGGGACCGGTTTCGCATCTCAAATTACCTGAAATCTACAGGCAGGTGTCGGTATTCGTTCTCCCATCGCTTGAGGAAGGACTCAGTCTGTCAGTTCTGGAGGCTCTGGCCTGCGGTGTTCCGGTTGTGGTAACCCCTAATACTGGGGCGGGGGATATTATCGTGGATGGCCGCAAGGGAAGAATTGTTCCTCCGCAGGATTCGGAGGCCCTTCGGCGGGTTATCATGGAACTCTACGAAGACGCTCCAAAACGGCACGCTATGGCGAGGGCGGCGGCGGAAACAGCTCGCGCGTGGAGCTGGGATAATTACGGCGACCGCGTCGTGGAGGCATACCGTGCGATCTTGCGTCATAGGACCTGAGTTCTCTGTTTCTCTTGGCGTCTAATCGGCCGGATGGACCGATGAAGATTATGCTCCTTACCCCTCACTATCTGCCCGAGGTCCGAAGTGTGTCTGTTCTCATGTCACAGTTGGCGGAAGATCTTGCAGGGATGGGGCACCATGTGACAGTGATCACCCCGTACCCCCCCCAACACGTTGAAATGGACACCTTCTCCGCAGCGGTAGCTCGGGAGGAGCGCGGCGCAGTTCATGTTGTTCGTATCCCTGTGCTTCCTTTCGTCAAAGTTCTCCCAGCGATGCGGGCCATTACGCATTTTACGCTTGCCGGGTTGATGTTCGCAGCAGGAGCGCGCCAGGAGCGTCATGATCTCATTATCGCCTACTCGCCTCCGCTGACGCTTGCGTTAGCATCGGAGGGGCTCGGTCGTCTTTGGAGATCTCCCTTTATCTTGAATGTCCAAGATCTCTATCCTCAAACTCTCATCGACTTGGGCATTGTCAGGAACCCGATCGTCGTAGCGGTTCTCCGATGGATGGAGAGGCGCGCTTATAGCAGCGCTGCGGCTATTACTGTTCACTCGGGGGGGAACCGCGAGCTTCTGATCCGAGGTGGAGTGCCGGAAGGGAAAATCACCGTTGTCCCCAACTGGGTTGACACATCGCACGTTGGTCGCGGTGGACTGAATCCGTATCGGGCCGAGTGGGGACTTGGGGATTCTTTCGTGGTCCTTTTTGCGGGCGTCATGGGTTATGCCCAGGACATGACGATTATTATTGAGGCGGCCACTCGCTTGCAGGACGAGCCGGGGATTGTGTTCGTGCTGGTGGGGGACGGCGTCCGGAGGCGTGAGGCCGAGGCTCTCGCTCGCTCTCGGGGTCTCACTAACGTGCGGTTTTTCCCATTTCAGCCGGTCGAGCGGTATCCTCTCCTCGTTGAGGCGGCTGACTGCTGCCTGGTAACGTTGCAGGCCACCGTCGCGACGCCGGTCGTGCCTTCGAAGATCGCAGGAATTATGGCGGCCAGCCGGCCAATCGTAGCAGCGGTGCCACCCGGCGACGCCCGCGAAATTGTCGAGGATTCGGGAGGAGGGATTTGTGTCCCGCCGGGCGATTCCCAGGCCTTGGCCCGCGCCGTGCTCTTTCTCGCCCGAGATCCCGCATCTCGGCGGGCGATGGGGGAGGCAGGCCGTCGGTACGTGGAGACCCACTTCTCCCGGAGGGCGGCGACCGAGATCTACGGTCGACTGGTCGAGGACCTCACGCGAGCCTCCGCGAAGGATAACTCTCTAGCGGGCTCTAAGTGAGTATACCATGGCGGCGATATTCTTCGGTCGTCTTAGGGGCCGAACGTCGATGAGGCGCTCGGGGATCCGGGAACCCTACCGAGACAGGGTGAACGGTTACGGGTACGTGTTGAAACGACCACTGGATGTTCTGCTCTCAATCTTGGGGTTGGCATTGCTTGCACCTGTCTGTATTCTTATCGCGCTGGCCGTTTGGGTGGAGGACCGCGGCCCCGTCTTCATACGCCAGGTTCGTGTGGGACAGGGGGGAGTCCCCTTCAGCGTGCTTAAGTTCCGCACGATGTACAATCACTCTCACTGCGGGGTGCATCGACAGGCGACGGCGAATGATAGCCGTATCACCCGGGTTGGGCGTGTTTTGAGGGCGACGGCCCTTGACGAGATTCCACAGCTTCTCAACGTGCTGAGGGGCGAGATGAGCTTCGTCGGGCCGCGCGCTCTCCTTCCCCGCGAAATCGAGGTAGATCCCCGATCTCGCTACAGACAGATCGAGGAAGTTCCCAACTACCACGTGAGGATCGCAGTCCGTCCGGGGCTGACAGGGCTGGCCCAGATCTATGCCCCCCGGGACATTAGTCGGCAGAAGAAATTTAAGTACGACGCCCTCTATGTGAGACGGATGAGCCTCTGGCTCGATCTGCGGTTGATTCTGGCGTCCGTCTTCATCAGCCTTGCAGGGCGATGGCCTAGAAGGGGCCGCCCGTTATGGCAACAGCAAACTCGCTGACAGGGCAGCGATCGGGCGCTGGGTCGCTTGACATACCGTCCGTGCCCTTGGCTGTTGTGATCCTCACCAAAGACGAGGAGGAAAACATCCTCCACGCGCTCCGCAGCGTCACGGGGTGGGCAGCGGAAGTGTGGGTTGTTGACGCAGGGAGTACGGACCGAACCGTCTCCCTTGCGGAGGCTGTCGGCGCCAAGGTTGTCACCCATGAGTTTAGCGGATATGCTGCCCAGAGGAACTGGGCCCTCCGCAACCTGCCCTTTGGGCACGAGTGGGTGCTGTTCCTCGATGCCGATGAGCAGGTGAGTGCGGAGCTTCGGGCCGAGATCTCCCAGGCGTTGACGTCTCTGCCGGATGAGGTCGCTGGGCTCTACGTAAAGCGTCGGTTCATCTTCCTGGGTAGGTGGCTTCGGCATGGTGGTTATTACCCTGTGTGGCTCCTCCGCATCGTTCGACACCGACGCGCACGGTGTGAAAACCGTCTGCTCGACGAACACCTCGTGGTGGATGGGCTGACCCGGCGCCTCCACTTCGACCTCGTGCACGAGGACCGTCGGGGGTTGGAGCGGTGGGTAGCCCGACATCTCCAGTACGCCGAACTGGCTGCCTTGGAGCTGGGCGATGAGAGGAGAGGAGATTTCATTCCGTCTCGGCCGTGCACCGAACAGGAAGCGAGGTCGCGATGGTGGTACGAGAGAGTGTACCGACGCCTGCCCGCTGGATACCGGGCTCTCGGCTATTTCCTCTACCGGTACCTTCTTCGGGGAGGATTCCTCGACGGTCGGGAAGGTCTGATTTACCACGGACTTCAAGCTTTTTGGTTTCGGTTGTTGGTTGACGCTAAAGTCCTTGAGCGAGAGCGGTTCGGGGCGGAGGTTTCGGAGGTTGGCCTGCTTGAGTCTGCTGGAGGGCCAAACGGGACTCCGCCCGTATCCGGTGTGACCCCGAGGGATAAGCGGTGAAGCAGGTTTTCGTCAATCCACGGACGGGAAACGTAGAAATTGTGGATGTGCCCATCCCACAGGCCAAGCCGGGGATGGTTCTTGTCCGGAACAGGGCTTCGCTCATCAGTTCAGGGACGGAGCGCATGGTTTTGACCCTCGCGGCTCAGGGTCTCGTTGGCAAGGCCCGTGCGCGTCCAGACCTCGTCCGTGAGATCCTCAACAAGATGAGGCGCGATGGCGTGCGCACGACAGTCCGCGAGGCATGGTCGCGGCTTGAGACCCCTTTGCCATTGGGCTACAGTAGCGCAGGCGTGGTGTTGGAGACCGGGCCCGGGGTGCATGATCTCAAAGTGGGAGACCGCGTGGCGTGCTCTGGCGCGGGATGGGCTTCGCACGCGGAGGTCGTAGCGGTTCCCCGTCGGCTTTGTGTCCGTCTTCCCGAAGCAATCGGTTGGGAGGCGGGAGCCTTCGGGATGTTGGGGGCGATTGCGCTTCATGGCATTCGCCGGGCGGGAGCGGGGCTAGGAGAGATCGTAGCAGTCCTGGGGCTCGGGATTGTCGGCCAGCTGGCGCTCCAGATGCTACGCGTGGCCGGGTGCCGGGTACTTGCCTTTGATCCACTTAAGGATCGCGTTGCACTAGCCCTCACCCTCGGAGCTGATGTTGCCACCGACTCCCCTGACGATGCCGTATCGTCCGCAAGGCTGCTGTCGGAGGGGAGCGGCGTCGATGCGGTCCTCGTTGCGGCATCTACGGCCAGCGACGCGCCATTGGAGCTGGCCGCCGAGCTGGCCCGACCTCGAGCCAGGGTAGTAATGGTTGGGGTCACAGGGATGAGGGTGCCGCGTCGTCCTTTTTGGCAGAAGGAACTCACGCTCCTTCTATCACGGGCGTCTGGCCCTGGTAGCGAGGAAGCCGACGATGAAAAGTGTGGAGCTGAACTTTCACGTGCGTACGTGCGGTGGACCGCCGATCGCAATGTCGGGTGTTTTCTTGACGAGGTGGCGAGGGGGACCGTAAGGGTTGAACCTCTCATCACTCATAGGTTCCCTATTGAACGGGCCCGGGAGGCTTATGACCTGCTCCGCGGTCGGAGGAAAGAGCCCCACCTCGGGATCCTCCTAACGTACGAGGACCGATCTGCGGAAACCTCGTTTACTGGCCCTCACACGCTTGTTCTCCGTCCGGCGACGGTTACGGTCAAGGATTCGATAGGTATCGGCGTAATCGGTGCGGGCTTGTTCGCCAGGACGATCCTTCTCCCCGCCTTGAGGACGATTCCCGCCCTGCGACTTCGGGGTATAGCTGCAGCCTCTGGCGGCTCGGCTCGGTCGGCGGGAGACCGTTTCGGGTTTGAATACGCTACCACAGACCCTAAAGAGATCCTTGGAGATGATGAGGTGCAGGCCGTCATAATAGCGACGCGGCATGATCTGCATCCTGCGCTTGTAGCAGAAGCGCTCCGGGCGGGCAAGCACGTCTTCGTCGAAAAGCCCCTTGCTATTACAGTCGACGGCTTGCAGGAAGTCATCCAAGCGTACATGCATTCCCCTCGTGTGCTGATGGTCGGGCACAACCGTCGTTTCTCCCCGCTCGTCCAGGAAATCAAGACATTCCTGGGAAATACGCGTCCCCTTGTTGTCGTGTACCGTGTCAACGCCGGGACTCTTGCCCCCGGCCACTGGGTGTACGACCCTGTGGAGGGAGGAGGGCGGTGGCTTGCTGAGGGATGTCATTTTATAGATCTGATTCAATACGTTACGGGGAGCGAGCCGGTCCAGGTCTTTGCGCGAGGGATCAGCCCGGATGGGGTGGCAAACTCTCTTGTGACCATAATTGTATTCGCGGATGGTTCGTGCGGTCTCATTTCCTACGTCGACGGGTCCGATCGCGGGGTGTCCCGCGAGCGGGTGGACATCCAAGGTGAAGGTATTGCCTGCAGTCTGGAGGACTTCCGCGTGGCCACGCTCACTCGACGTGGCCGCGCCCGAAGGATCCGGCGGTGGGAGTCAGAACGTGGCTACCGGGAGGAACTAGCGGAGTGGCTCGCGGCAATCCGGGGAGAGAAACCCCCTCCTGTGGACTTTGCCAGCTACGTTGCGAACGTTGCAACCTGTATTGCGGTACTCGAATCTGCTCGGAAGGGAGGCCCTGTGCCTGTAGATATTACTTCGTTTCTTGAGAAAGACAAGGAAAGGGTCCCCGGGGGTGGAGGATGACCACCAATGATTCCTACACTGGCGCGACGGTTCTCGTCACGGGTGGAGCTGGATGCATTGGGAGTAATCTCGTCCGCGCACTTGTCGAAAGAGGAGCGGCCAGGATTGTCGCGCTGGACAATCTCTCGTCGGCTAGCAGGTGGAATGTGCCTGACCATCCTGCTGTTCGATTTGTCCAGGGGAGCATTCTCGATGATGAGACTTTGCGGATGGTCTTCGCCGACCGTCCGGATTACGTATTCCACCTGGCCGCCCTTTTTGCCAACCAAAATTCGGTTGAGCACCCGGAGCAGGACCTTCTGGTCAATGGTTTGGGGACCCTGAAGGTGCTCCAATTCGCCCACTTGGCACGAGTCCGCCGGTTCGTTTATGCGTCCTCAGGCTGTTCGGTCTACGGGAGCCAGGCTCCTCTGCCATTGAAGGAGGACTTCGTGTCCCTCAATTTGGACACGCCGTACCAGATCACCAAGCTCCTGGGTGAGCTCTACAGTAACTTCTTCTGCGGCTATTACGGGCTGCCCGTTGTCCGAACGCGTTTCTTTAACGTCTACGGCCCGGGTGAAATTCCGGGCCGATATAGGAATGTGATCCCGAATTTCCTATACTGGGCGATGCGCAAAGAACCCCTTCCCATTACGGGAACCGGTGAGGAGACCAGGGACTTTACATACGTTGACGACGTGGTCAGGGGACTTTTGGCCGCAGGTGTCGCCGAGGCCGCCGTGGGAGAGGCGGTGAACCTAGCCTCCGGACGCGAGGTGACCGTAAATTACTTGGCGAATCTCATTAACGAACTTACAGGGAATCCTGCTGGTGTTCGGTATGTCTCACGACGTCCATGGGATCGCATCACGCGCCGGTGTGCGTCTGTCGAAAAGGCCGAGCGTCTCCTCGGGTATCGACCTTCCGTCGACTTTGAGACCGGACTGCGGAGGACGTGGGAATGGTTTAAGGCCAACTGGGATCGCATCAATCGTGATGCGCGGTTTTAGGTTCTGAGAGCGGCGGTTGAGCCGTCCAATGTGCTCATAGTCCTATCGAAGATAGCGGTTTCGAGATGGTGATAAGGCAGTCTCCTGGGCTGGTGTGACGACGGATATGAAGGCGCGGGTGTCCATATGGGTGCGAGAGCGGGCACGTATGCTATGATCAGGCTATAGCCGTCATCGATCATAAGGTTGAGCCTCGGGGGCCTCTGCCAATGTTCGCCATCGTGCTCGCTGGAGGCAAGGGAGAGCGCCTGCGACCGTTCACGGAGGACCGTCCCAAGCCCATGGTGGAGATCATGGGGATCCCGATCCTCAGCTACCAGCTCCAGTGGCTCCAGGGGCAGGGCATCACCGACGTGGTCCTCTCGTGCGGCTACCGCCACGAGGTCGTGGAGTCCTACTTCGGCGACGGCGAGCGGCTCGGCGTCCGGATCCGCTACTCCATCGAGCGGGAGCCCCTGGGGCGGGGGGGCGCGCTCCGGCTCGCGCTGGCCCACGTGCCCCCGGAGGAGGAGGCGGTCGTCGCCACCAACGGCGACGTCCTCACCAACCTCCGCCTCGGGCCGGTCCTCGAGGCGCACCGGTCCAAGCGGATGCTCGCGACGGTGGTG
>NZ_DATGLN010000131.1:0-15785 GCF_035294165.1 Chthonomonas sp. | reverse complement strand
GATATCGAACCGGAAACGGAGAAGCAAGTTGGATAACGAGACCTCTATCCAGTCATCAAGCAGCGCCCCTGAGAATCCGGCGATTGCCGGCCTTATAGAAGGCGATCAGACGTTTGAGACGGTAACGGAACGAATCGTTTCGGTTGTGCTGAGCCAGAGCAAGCACAAACTGCCCTGGTGGATCATGATCGCCATAGGTTTCTTGCTGTTCAACGTCCTCGGCATCTCTCTGACCTACCTCGTGTTTAAAGGGGTAGGTATTTGGGGTATTAACCAGCCGGTAAGCTGGGGGTGGGCGATCATCAACTTCGTGTGGTGGATCGGAATCGGGCACGCCGGAACGCTTATCTCGGCCTTTTTGGCGCTGATGCGTCAGCAATGGCGCGCTTCGATCAACCGATTTGCCGAGGCGATGACCATCTTCGCCGTTATGTGCGCCGGTATCTTCCCAGCGCTCCACACGGGGCGTCCATGGGTGGACTACTGGATGTTTCCGTTACCCAACATCCTGGCCATGTGGCCTCAATGGCGAAGCCCCCTCATGTGGGATGTTTTTGCGGTAGGTACCTACTTCACCATCTCTGTGCTATTCTGGTTTCTAGGCCTTGTACCCGATTTCGCCACCGTGCGTGATCGGGCGGAAAATCCAATAGTTAAATATGTCTATGCCTTTCTCTCGTTAGGATGGCGTGGGGCAGCGAGCCATTGGGAGCGCTTTGAGACGGCCTATCTTATTCTCGCCGGTCTTTCAACCCCCCTCGTGCTTTCGGTGCACTCGGTGGTGAGTTTCGACTTCTCGGTAGGAATTGTTTCCGGTTGGCATGCGACGATCTTTCCACCCTACTTTGTGGCAGGAGCTTTGTATGCAGGGTTTGCCATGGTCATTATGCTGGCAATCCCCTTGAGAGTCTGGTATCACCTCGAAGATTATGTAACGATGAAGCACTTCGACTGGATGGCCAAAATGATGCTTACCTCGGGGTTGATCGTGTTCTACGGCTACATTATGGAGTGTTTCTTCGCCTACTTTGGGGGAGACTATTTCGACAAGCGAATGATGGAGTTTCGCCAGTTCGGGCCCTATGGATTGGCCTACTGGTTCCTCATCCTCACAAACTGTATTATCCCGCAGGCTTTGTGGCTGCCGTGGGTAAGACGCAACCTTAACTGGCTCTTCTTCATCTCGGTGGTCATCAGCATCGGCATGTGGCTTGAGCGCTACGTGATCGTCGCCGTGTCGCTTACCCGCCAGTTTCTGCCGGCCACCTGGGGGTACTATACCAACACGATTTGGGATGTGTTGGTCTATTTAGGAACATTTGGCCTATTCACCTTCTTCTTCTTCCTGTTCGTGCGCTTTGCTCCGATGATCTCCGTCTTCGAGATGCGCGACCTTGTTTGGCGCCGGTTCCACTTCGGCCATCATGGACATGAGGCTGAGACGACGGAGATTGAGCACACGACGGGCACTGCGGAGGCCTAGCCTAGAATGCAACAGGAGTACTAGATATGAATGCGAACCTCTACGGTCTTGTTGCCGAGTTCAATAATCCGGACGATCTTTTAAGGGCCGCCAGAGCGGTGCGTGAGGCCGGCTATCGTAAGGTCGAAGCATACACGCCTTTCCCGGTGCACGGCCTCTCAGAGGCCTTGGAGATACACGATTGGCGTATGCCCTGGCTTATCTTCCTGGGGGGGGTAACCGGCTGCGTTTTCGGTTTTTTGATGCAGTGGTATACCGCGGTGATTGACTATCCGTGGAATGTAGGCGGGAAGCCCTACAACAGCTGGCCACAGTTCATACCGATCACCTATGAATGCACCATTCTCTTTGCAGGTCTCACCGCGTTTTTCGCGACGATCTTTTTGAATGGCCTCCCGCGTCCCCATCATCCGATTTTCAATGCACCCCGATTCGAGCGGGCGACCTCCGATCTCTTTTTCCTCTGCATTGAGGCGGATGATGGCATGTTCGACCGCGAGGGAACCGAGGAGTTTCTGCGTGGTTTGGGGGCACAGCTGGTGTCGGAGGTGGAAAAGTGAGTTCTATTCAGTGGCGAAAGGTGGGCTGGTTGCCTTTGGCGGCGATGGCGCTATGGCTTCTCGCCGGATGTCATCAGGATATGTGGGATCAGCCAAAAGCCGATGACTATAGCCCTTCTGAGGTCTTTCCCGATGGAGCCACCATGCGTCCTTTGCCGGCTCATACCGTTGACCGCACGCATTTTTGGACGGATGAGGGGCGCTACACGGGCTATGTGGGCACACATTATGTTGGCAACAAGCTAGTGTTGGGGCGCATGGAGACACGCTTCCCATTCAAAATCACTTATGAGGATTTGAAGCGCGGACAAGAACTTTACAATATCTACTGTTCTCCATGTCACGGGGCGTTAGGCAACGGGATGGGAATGATCGCCATGCGTGGCTTGGCTTTGCGCCGACCTCCGGCAACCTATCATACCGACAGGTTACGAAAGATGCCAATCGGCCATTTTTACGATGTGATCACCAATGGCTACGGCACGATGTTCTCCTATGCCTCGCGCATTGAACCGGATGATCGTTGGCGTATCGTTGCCTACATTCGAGTGCTTCAGCGCAGCCAAGATGCCAAGCCTTCAGACCTTCCCCCTGGAGTGGACATCAGCAAGCTGCCACTGATACATACTACCGGAGATACAGGGCCGGCCTGGCACAACATCACCTACACATCTCCCTTTATCTCCATTTCATCAGCAGAAAATGGAGGACCGATGAGCACCAATCAAGAGGGAAGCGAGAAATGAATAAGGAACAAGGCTTTCCAAGAACCTACACAAATCTTCAGGTTTTAGGGGCTGTCTGTGCGATACTAGGGGTTCTCTGCCTCATCCCCTACGCCTCCAATTTGGAGCAGCTCTATCGTGGCTACCTCACCGGATGGGTTTTTCTTGTGAGCCTGTCTGTAGGGTGTCTTGGCTTAACGCTGTTGCAGGGGATGGTTCGCGCTCAATGGGGTGTGCCCGTTGTGCGTATTTATGAGGCGGGAGCTAAAATCCTCCCCCTGCTAGGGGTTGCGTCGTTACCTATTATCTACGCGGTCTTCACGCACCACCTCTATCCATGGGCGAACCCGGCAGAAGTGGCCAAAGACAGCGTTTTACGATGGCGTGCACCCTATATGAACGCTCCCTTCTTTTTCTTGAGAACAATCTTTTACTTTCTTGTGCTGTCTTGGTTCGCCTTTCAAGCGGTGAAGTTAAGACGGCTGCAGGACGAGACGGGAGATGTGCTTTATGAGAACAAATTGGCCAGCTTTTCGGCTCCTGCCTTTGTGTTCTCTGTCTTGCTCGTAACCTTCGCCATCACCGACTGGGTTATGACGCTGGATAAGCATTGGTACTCAACCATTTACGGCTTTTACTTCTGCATTAGCAGCGCGCTAACTGCCCACGCCTTCGCCGTCTTCCTCGTGTGCCGGCAGAAAATAAAGGGTTATACGCCTTATGACAAGCTGATCACGCCGCAGCGTACCAAAGACCTTGGCAACCTCATGCTTGTGATGACCATGGTGTGGGCTTACTTTGCTGTATCGCAGTTCATCATTACCTGGTCGGGCGATCTGCCCTACGAAATCGAGTTTTATCTGCGGCGCAACACCGATTTCGCCTTCGCCACATTCACCACATTTTTGGTGATCTTTCACTTCTTCGTGCCTTTCCTGCTGCTGCTTTCTGGGCGCACGAAGCGAGTTCCTGCCTTGTTAGCGATGACGGCCACCATACAGTTTCTGGCCTGTTTGGTGGATATAGTGTGGAATGTGGAGCCGATGTTTCATTCGCTCAACGCGAGCTTTGCCGCTCAGTTTCAAGGCTTTCTTTCCTACTTAGGCGGCTTTCTGCTGCTAGGTGGCCTGTGGCTTGTTCTCTTCGTGTTCAATTTGCGAAGGAATCGCCTAGTACCGCTCTACACCGCAGGGTTGCCCACAGAAGTGCTAGAAACGGAGGTACTACAACATGCATCCTAGTCATGGTCATGGCGGCTCCCCCACGCCGGGAGCGCGATATGAGAAGAGCGATCTGACACCTCAGACCGTTGCGAAGACGATTTTTGGCTTGGCACTTGTAGCTATCTTTGCCGCCTTTGTCATTTGGCTCTTTAAGCCGTACATTCTGCATGTGGCGCCAACGCGTACCTCTAAGTTTCCCATACCGAGAGAGGCGGTGCGTCCGGCGGAACCGCGGTTGCAGGCAAATCCCACCGTAGACATCCAGAACCTACGTAAGGATGAAGATTTTATCCTCAACACTTACAGCCGCGACCCGATCTCCCATAAACTGCATATTCCGGTGGAGAGGGCGATGGAGATCGTGGCGCAGGAGGGATTGCCAACGCGCCCAAACCCCGCTCAACCCGACCCGATGGAGCCGAATGAACCTTCCTACACGGTAGGACAGGCATCCGACCAGTTGCCTCAGGCCACGGTGCAGGGAGCTAAAGGAGAGAGTGCCACCGGTGTACAGAGCTATGGTGTTTCCACAGAGACCTACCAACCGGGGATGAGTTCCATGGGTTCACCTTAACTTATGAAGCAGAAGCGGTCTGCAATGCCGTATTTAAGATAGAAGTATCCAAATTCGGCAAAGATTTTAGGGGCGAGAAAGAGGCGATGAACATGGTTGTGAAAAGAAAGACATATATGGCGCTGGCTACCCTTTTAGGAGGGTTAGGCTTAATGAATATAGGAGCGGGTGCCCAGACTAACTCATCCCAAGTGGCGGCGCAAGCGTTAGCCCAGTCGGCAACAAGCCCGACGAAAGGGGTTTACTACGAACAAAAGGTGAACCATACCATCCCGCTAGACCTTACCTTTACGGACTCTAGGGGGCAAGTCGTGGCTCTAAGGCAGTTTTTTGACGGCAAGCATCCGGTCATTCTCGTTACCCCCTTCTACCGATGTAAGGCGGGCTGCACTTTGGAGTTGCAGGGAATGGCCGATGTCTTTAGTAAGCTGAAATATAAGCTAGGGCGCGATTTTACGGCTCTCACCATAAGCATTAACCCCTTAGAGCCGCCTCAGTTGGCCGCACAGACGAAAGAAGGTTATCTTAAGATGACCAGCAACCAACCGTATGCGGCTGAGGGATGGCACTTTATGGTGGGAACCCAAAAAAACATTCAGGCGCTGGCTCAGGCCACGGGCTTTCACTACAACTATAATCTGAAGTACCAGCAGTTCGTGCACCCCACCGGCATCTTGGTGCTGACCCCGCAGGGACGTATCTACCGTTACTTCTTCGGCACCGATTACAACCCTTCCGATCTGAAGATTGCGCTGATCAAGGCCTCGCAGAATCAGATCGGTTCCCCGATAGACCAGATCATCGCTATATGCTGTACCTGGAACCCAACCACAGGGCATTACGGGGTGGTGATTCAGCGCGTGATTGTAGGGGCAGGTACCTTGACCGTGCTGGCCCTCGCCGGTGTGATCGGGGGGCTGTTTTACTGGGAGAAAAAGCATCCGAAGCTGCCGCCTATTGCGCCAAAAGAGGGCGAACCACACAACGCTGGAGGAGCGATCTGAGTTATGGAGTTACCCATTATTCCACCGGCAGCATCTACCTTTGCCAATGAGGTGGATCATATCTTCTACACGCTGGTAGGGCTTACAATATTCTTCACCACCCTGGTGTTCTGCTTGCTCATAGTTTTCGTTGTGCGCTACCATCGAGGCTCGAAGGCAAACCGAGCAAACCGCTCTTTTGGCAATTTGCCTGTGGAGTTGACATGGTCAATCATCCCCGGTATTATCGGGTTGGTGATATTCGCATGGTCGGCACGGCCTTATGCGGAGGCCTACAACCCACCGGCGGATGCACAGGAGATTTTGGTCATCGGTAAAAGATGGATGTGGCATTTGCAACACGCCGATAGCGGCATCCGTGAAAACAACGAGCTTCATATACCTGTGGGTAAGGCTATTAAGCTTACCATGATCTCGCAGGATGTGATCCACGGCTTCTATGTGCCCGCTTTTCGTGTAAAGCGTGACTGCCTGCCGGGGTACTACAATACCGTGTGGTTCATTCCGACAAAAGTAGGGAAGTATCCATTCTACTGCACGGAATATTGTGGCACGAACCACTCGAAGATGGGTGGGTTTGTCTATGTGATGACGCCTGCCGATTATCTTCAGTGGAAAGAGAACGGAGGCAATATGGAGGTGGCGCACCGTGAAACCGCTGCCGAGCGCGGCTACGATCTTTTTAACAAATACGGATGCGCCAACTGTCATGCGAGTGAAGATGGAGTGCACGGCCCCACGCTGAACGGTCTATACGGATCGAAGGTCGTGCTGCAAAATGGACAGACGGTGACCGTTGACGATAACTTTATTCGTCAATCCATTGTCAATCCCGACTCGGTACGTGTGGCGGGCTATCCTCCGCTTATGCAGGCCTATTCCGTTGGTGATGGGCCAGGGCAGTTGAGTGAGGAGGAGATTTTGGAACTGATCGCCTACATTAAATCGCTAGGCGGCCAGAATCTGAGAACTTTAAAAACAACAACTTCATCGGCAACGCAACCCTCAAAAGGGGCTGGCGGAAAGTGAACGATAGAGCAGCGCTCGTATAAGACCGTGAGAGTGCTCTAGAAAGTGATAAATAAGGGGTGTTAAACAATGAGTAGCATATCTGTACCAGGTGCCGTACCGGTTCCTGAAAGTCGCAAGGAACGTGAAAACTATCTGAATATTCAGCACACGGTGGCGTCTTGGCTCCTAACGCTAGACCATAAGCGCATCGCGATCCTCTATCTTTTGGGGATCACCTTTATGTTCGCGATCGGAGGGGCTGCTGCCGCCGGCATACGCATTGCGCTTGTGCGACCGCACGACACCTTCTTCTCGAACGAGGTTTACAACAAGCTGTTTTCTATTCACGGGATCGTGATGGTTTTCTTCTTCTTGGTTCCTTCGATCCCGGCGGTGTTTGGCAACTTTGCCCTGCCTTTGATGATCGGCGCGCGGGACGTGGCGTTTCCACGCCTGAACTTGCTGAGTTGGTACCTCTATATGACAGGTAGCTTCCTCATGCTGCTGGCGATCATCTTCGGAGGGGTGGACACCGGCTGGACGTTCTATACGCCCTACAGCTCCGTATATAGCGACACGAACGTCTCCCTGGTGATCTTTGGAGTGTTTATCGCTGGGTTTTCCTCCATTGCCACGGGCGTTAACTTCCTCGTGACCATCCACAAGATGCGTGCTCCAGGGATGACCTGGTTCCGCATGCCGCTTTTTGTATGGGCGATGTATGCTACAAGCATCATCATGATCTTGGGCACGCCGGTGGTAGCCATCACGCTCTTTTTGGTAGCGATGGAGCGCATTTTCGGGTTCTGCGTGTTTAATCCGGTGTGTGGGGGCGACCCCCTGCTGTTCGAGCACCTTTTCTGGTTCTACTCTCACCCCGCCGTCTACATCATGATCCTGCCCTCGATGGGAGTGGTAAGTGAGGTTATTGCCTGCTTCTCACGAAAACGCATCTTCGGATACGAGTTCGTAGGCTTCTCCAGCTTAGCCATTGCCCTCCTTGGTTTCCTCGTGTGGGGGCACCATATGTTTGTGACCGGCGAGTCGATGTACAGCGGCATGGTATTCTCCCTAATCTCGTTCCTTATCGCCGTGCCGTCGGCCATTAAAGTGTTTAACTGGTCGGCAACCTTGTACAAGGGCAATGTATGGCTTTCTGCCCCTATGATCTACGCCCTTGGTTTCATCGGGTTGTTTACCATTGGAGGGCTTACAGGATTGTATCTGGCATCTTTGGCGGTAGACGTCCATCTTAACATGACCTATTTCGTGGTAGCCCACTTCCATTATGTTATGGTAGGTGGGGCCATTTTCGGGTTCATGGCAGCCCTTCATTTCTGGTGGCCAAAGATGACAGGGCGGCTCTATCCGGAAAGCTGGGCGAAGCTGGCCGCGTTGATTATGTTCATCGGGTTCAACCTCACCTTCTTCCCACAGTTCATTTTGGGCTACCTCGGCATGCCGCGACGCTATCACTACTATCTGCCGGAATACCAGGCCTGGAATATCCTCTCCTCGGCGGGTGCAAGCGTGCTGGCGGTGGGTTACATCATCCCCTTCTGCTACCTGCTCTGGTCGCTGTTCAAGGGAGCGCCGGCGGGGAATAATCCATGGGGGGCAGTTGGGCTTGAGTGGACGCTTCCCTCTCCACCCCCCTCGCATAACTACGATGAGGTGCCGATCGTTACGTGGGAGGCCTACGATTATGAGCCGGTGATTCAAGCGGAGCTGGCCGGGGCTGCTGTAAGCCATCCCCTGATGACAACAGAAGAACCATATATAAAGGAGACAGAATGAGTACCGTAGAACTGGAACATCCCACGTTTGCACCCCAACATGTGGGTCATCAGTTCGAGGAGCTAGAGCAGCAGAACGACGCCTACATCGTGGGCATTTGGATATTTCTGGTAACGGAGATTATGTTTTTCGGAGCGCTGTTCTTAGCGCTCACTATCTACCGTTACAACTATGCCACCGCCTTCGAGGAGGCGCATAACGCCCTTAACTGGAAGCTGGGCATGCTGAATACTTTCATCCTGCTCACGAGTAGCTTCTTTATGGCGATGGCCGTAAGGGCGAAAACGCTCGACATTCGCTCTCAAACAAAAATGTGGCTGGGCCTCACGTTGCTCTGCGCTTTTGGCTTCCTAACGGTGAAGTATTTCGAGTATTCGGCGGAGATACGGGAACACCATTTCCCAGGCCCAACCTTCCGTTGGGAAGCCCCTAGCAAAGCAAACGTTGAGGCCAACACTCCGCTTGTCCAAATGAGCGAAGCTCCAAAAGGAATCGCCGGCTTAGGGAACTATACGCCGCAGCCCATTGAACATCACGCACATCAACTCTTCTTTAGCCTCTACTTTATCATGACAGGGCTTCATGGGCTGCACGTGCTCGTCGGCATTCTTGTGTTGGGGTGTCTATGGGTACTCATCGCAGTGAAACATCCGGCAGTGGAGGACTACATCCCTCTAGAGATCGGAGGAATCTATTGGCACTTCGTTGACATCGTATGGATATTTCTCTATCCTTTAGTCTATCTTATCGGGAGGCAGTAGCAAGTGGCAGCACATGGTTCCACGCACATGCATGAAGAAGGAGGGCATCACGAGCCGCATGTGGTGTCAGGATGGACCTATTTTCTGGTCTATATTATCCTACTGGTTTTACTGGTGTTGACAGTGGTTGTGTCACGTTTCGACCTAGGCGCGCTGAACATTATAGTGGCGTTGTTGGTCGCTGTTGCGAAGACCTCGTTGGTGATCTTGATCTTCATGGGGGTTAAGTGGGCCTCAAAACTGGCCTGGATATGGTCGGTTTTCGGGTTTATTTGGCTTTTGGTCTTGTTTGGCACGTTGGGAGACTACATCACCCGTGAGTGGGTTCATCTACCGATGGGGTGGTAGAATCTAGTGTGCATAGCCGTTGAAATGCCTCCTGCCTACTGCAGGAGGCCTTTTGTTTACCAATAGCTCCAGTTATGGGTGTGGAGAATGTATAGTCCGAGAAGGAGATTGGTAAGCATGTGGGCAATGAGAGGGGCTGTGAGCGTGCGGGTGTAGCGAAGGAGAAGCGCATAAAGAAGGCCACAGAGAAAAGCCGATAGCCACTCCGGATGTGCGAGTGCGAAAAGACCACTGCCGAGCAAAAGGGCGGTGTTCGAAAAGCCCTCAATAGGGAGCTGTAGAAAATCCTTGTCCGGTGCGGTGAACAATCGGAGTAGGAAAGAGCGCCAGAAAAGCTCCTCCATAATAGGCACCATAATCACAAGGCCATAGAAGCGCAGAATGAGGAAGAGGTTTCGTTTCAGTGGGTCAGGCAAGAAGAGGTAGGGATCAAAAGCCGAGCGCTGGCCGAGCGGGAAATGAAACGGTGTGGCTCTATCAAGCGGAATCCAGAAGAGATAGACGATAAGTCCAACGACCAGAGCCGGTAAAACGGCGCGCGGTTGCCAACGATAGTCTTTCAGTGGCGTGCGAAAGATGCACAGTGCTGCAGTTACCACGGCGATCTTGGCCATGTAAACAAACGGATAGTCTGGTTTTGGAAGCGAGCCTTCCAGTAAGGTGAACAGAATAAAGAGACCGGTGGGCGCTAAATAGCTCAGCAGCAGCGCGTTATGGGATTGGGTAGGGTGCGAGTTTGGGATTTCAGACACTTTATTTTGGTCTCCATTCGGCCAGCGCCTGACCATAGAGTGGGTTCGGGCAGATATGCCAGCGATCCAGGCCGTTATCGTGCGCCGGTGTTACGGCGATAATGCGCCTGTCGGCAAGGAAATCTAGAGTGTATTCTAGCCGATGTAGGCTTTTTTCATCTTTTGGGTGAAGTATATCGAAGACCAGCCCGGTTGTATGGTAGCTGAAGGAAAGAGGAGGCCCTTCGTTTGCGTGAACCTGCTTCGCAGAAGCGTCCCTATTATCGCCGGTCAAATCGGCGTCTGGATCGGCTTTAGAGGAAGCTCGCGTGGGGTTTAACAGAAGGCAATCGCCGATGGTAAGCGGCTCTGTTCCACCAAATCGTTTGTAGAGGGTAGTGATGAGTCGGAGTGTGCCGTAGGCTTCAGGGCGTAGGAGAGGGAAGCGGTGCTTAGAGGATGGTGGGATATTAAGCTGGGTGTCGTTTGTGTTTTGCACCGACAGGAGAAGATGTTTTTTGACGGCCTCCTCTACCTCCTGAGCGGTTTCAAAAGCGTAAGAAGGGCCTTTGGGATACCACACGGCGTCTTGTAATCGGCCGGGCATCAGGGTGTTCCACGTTGGGAAGAGCGAACCAGGATTTTTTTGGAAATGTTGGATGAGATGAGCCGATTCTAGTACCTTCCACCAGTAGTGGCGGTGGTCATCTCCACGACTGTAGAGGTAATCAAAAGCGACCGAATGGCTGTTTGGCGCCGTGGTAAGATAGACCTGGGCATAGGTGAGAGGATGGCCGTGATCACCATGAAGAATGAGAATGTTGGTGGGTGCCGTTTTGCCTGTGTAGAGGTGAAGCAGTTTTCGCTCTCCGGCCTGACCGCCATGGTAGGCTTGGAATATCCATGCTAGAGAGGGAAAACGAGGATAGAGGTGTAAGAGGTAGCGTGCCTGGGCGAATAAGGCCAAACGGGTATCGAAACGTTGGTCTATTTGAGCGCGCTCGTGGGCGAGCTTATCGCGCAGGTTGCGCAGGTTTTGGGAGGGCACCGAGGAGGCAGAGTTAGAGGCGATCTCGGCGCTTTTCGCGATTTGTAAATTGAGACTTACTATCTGTTGGGTAAGAAGCTGAGCTTTCAGTGGGTCTACTCTCAGTCCTTGCTCACGCGCTAGAGAGGGAATCCATTGGGCGACACCGGCGGCATTGGCCGATGAAATCTGATTTTCATCTCCCCCCGATTCAACAAAGAGGTCTGCGAGATGAAACAGCACCCATTTCTCTTTTGCCCTTTCATAGGAAAGATGTTGGCTATGGGCTAGCATCTTTAGGTAGGGTTGTACCGCTTTTTGGTTGGCTGCTTCCTCGACGAGAGGGCGCAGTTGCATGACGCGTTGCATTGCCGCAAAAGAGTCTAACCGGCCGAGCAGGGGTTTTTTCCATCTTTCAAGCAGGTTTTGAAGGAGGAGGGCATGAGGCATCTGAAGAGGCAAGGGAGCCGTCCCACGTGGAGGAATGGCGATATACCGATGATGGGAGGCATGAAGGGAACAACCGGCAAGCAACGTAAAGGTACCTAGAGCAGCAACAATTTTCGCGTGCTGCCACCGAGAGCAAGTGGTTTTGGCGTGCATGAAGCTATTGTACCCGTCTTCTTTTGTAAGTCGAGGGCCGAAGTGTGGTATAATACCAAACACAATTTCAAGCTGGCTCGCAAGTGATGCGGGCCGCGTGAGGTTTAGAGGGGGAACGAACCATTTGGCACAGGTAAAAGTAAATCCTGGTGAAAGTTTGGATGTGGCGCTGAAGCGCTTTAAGAAGATGATCATGGAGAGCGGTATTCTGAAAGAGGCGCGCGAACACGAGCATTATGAAAAACCGAGTGATCGGCGCCGTCGTGAGGAAGCCGCTCGCCAACGCAAGCTCCTTCGGGCTCGTCGTCAAGCGGAGGCGCGCGAAGGAAGATAGCACGGCGTTAGCAACTTTTGGAAAAACAGGGGTGGCTTGTAGAGCTACCCCTGTTTTTGTGCTACAAAGTGTGATGCCGGTAACGGCTACGACGGCGCAGGTAGGGGTTGAGGGCAAGCGATTTACTAGGGGGAGGAACAACGTTAAGGCTAACCTTTGTGGTGTCACCGTTGTAGAGCATATCGGCGAGCATTTTGGTGGCTTCGGCAGGTTTGATATAGACGTAGCTGCGGCCCTCCACGCAGGGAAGGATAGCCAAATGGATGTTTTGTTGAGGGAGCTGGATAGCCCAGTGAACGAGGGCTAACATTTGGCTCTGCGACATGTTAGTTTCTATATCGTTCGAAACCGTGTTGAGAATATCGGGTAGAGCTAAGAAAGCCTTGGGACTCATTACCTTTGCACGTAGTGCTTCCAAAAACTCGTGCTGACGCTGTTCTCTTACCAAGTCGTTATCGCTGTGCCGAATACGCACAAAGCCCATGGCTTGGTAGCCGTTAAGATGCTGGAACCCTTTTTTCAGATGGACGTGGAGGTGACCCCAATTGTCGTCGTAGTTGAGGTCTTTATCTACATAAAGGTCTACACCTCCTACGGCATCCACGATTTTTTGAAAGCTTTCGAAGTGAAGGGCTACGGTATAGTCGGGGTTGATTCCGAAATCCTGTTGAAGGGTTTCGTCGGTCAGTGCATTTCTACCCCACTCATGGGCTGCATTGATCTTATCAAACCCCCGATGGCCGGGGATATGTACAGCCGAATCTCGTGGGATAGAAACGATATTCAGCGTATTGTTATCGAAGTCTACATGGGCGATTAAGAGCGCGTCGCTACGTCCTGGCGAACCTGGAATGGGGACAGGTCTATCATTATAATAGTCTGCATCGCAGCCAAGCAGGGCGATGATAAGGTTGTGTTGTTGCGGCCCTTGGAATTGGCGTGAGATTGCATAAGGCGCGAAAATATCGCGATGCGTGATGACGGTTGCGATGTTGTGAGGCGTGAAGTAGTTATTGACCAGTTTACGTATAAAGGGGCTTCGAGCATAGAAACTTCCGGCGATGACTCCGGTGCTGAGAACGATAAGGCCAACGATAGTAAGTAAACCTCTCCTGATCCAAGTTCCGATCCGGCTGCCTTTGCTCTGCGTATTATTGACGCTGTTTTGCGTTGAGCGGTTCTCTTTCATATTTATCTGTATTTCCTTCAGGCATAATCTATCTCTGACACGACGAAGAGAAAGCGAAGGGAGTGAAAGATGAATGGGATAGTCCGTTTAGAAAGGTGTAACCTTCCTTTATGGAACATCTCAAACAAGTATAGATCACCCTCTCTCGGTCTGTCAAGGACAAGACAGAAGTCGTTTCTGAATCTCCTTTACGGAATTCGGGGGTTAACTATTCGCCCGCCGAGCCACAGTCGGAAGGTGATAGGGGGCTCTCTGTATAATTTAGTAGGGAGTTTTTGAAGGCAAGGGAGTACCTTGTCGGAACATAATCAGATGGAGAGTGAGCAATGAGCCTGAAGAGTACTCGACGTGAATTTTTGGGCAGCGCCTTGATCGGTGGGTTCAGCATATGGATCGCCGATCCGGCACGCGCTCAGGGAGGAAAGTCACCAAACGAGCGAGTTCAGTTTGCCTGCATCGGTGTGGGCGGCAAAGGGGATAGCGATACGGCAGACGCCGCCCGTTTGGGTGATGTCGTGGCCATTTGCGATGTGGATGAGAACACACTCAACCGCGCCGCACAGAAGTACCCTATGGCCAAAAAGTACAATGATTACCGGAAGATGCTTGAGGAGATGGGATCGAGCATAGATGCCGTGACCGTGAGCACGCCGGATCATTCGCACGCACCGGCGGCCCTTATGGCAATGGAGATGGGAAAGCACTGTTTTTGCCAGAAGCCTCTTGCTCACAGCATCTATGAAGTCCATCGAATGATGGAGGTTGCTCGGCGGAAGAAGCTGGCAACCCAGATGGGCAATCAGGGAACGGCAGGAGATAACCTGCGGCGATTTGCGGCTATGGTGCGTGCCGGGGCTATCGGCGACGTTACGGAGGTGCATGTGTGGACGAATCGGCCTATTTGGCCGCAGGGCATTAGTCGCCCACCTCAGGAACCGGTACCCGCTTATCTTCATTGGAACCTATGGATTGGGCCTGCGCCTTTCCGGCCTTATGCACCAGGCTATCATCCGTTTTCGTGGCGAGGTTGGTGGGATTTCGGCACGGGGGCTTTGGGCGATATGGCCTGCCACACCATGAATCTCCCTTTTATGGCGCTCGATCTACGCGACCCAATCGCGGTAGAGGCCGAAACATCCGGAACGAACCACGATAGTTACCCCTCATGGTCTATTATTCACTACTATTTCGGCCCGGCCGAGCAGGTGGGGCCGCCATCATCCGCTTGGCCTGCCGATATGGTGAAGCCATTCAAGCGCTCTTCGGTGGTGATGCACTGGTACGATGGAGGAAAGCTGCCTCCCGACGATGTGCTTACCGACGTGCCGAGAGACCCTAAAACGGGCAAGATCAGCTCGAGCGGCTCCTTGATGATCGGCACCAAAGGGAAGGTCTATTCCTCTGATGACTACGGGAGCAACAACATCCTGATAGGTGGGGTAGATGTGGGCGAGGTTTCCTTCCCGCAATCTCCTGGCCACTTTGAGGAGTTCGTGCGGGCTATCAAAGAGGGGATACCGGCCATGTCGAACTTCCCGGATTATGCAGGACCGCTGGCGTCTATGGCTATCATGGGCAATTTGGCCGTATGGTCTGCCGGAAAGAAGATCGAGTGGGACGCCAGGAGAATGGTGGCAACGAATGCCCCGGAAGTCATGCACATCGTTCATCCGACCTATCGGCATGGGTACCACATGTAGCCAGCTCGTTTCCTTTGGAAGTCAAGATGTCAAGCGCCTCTCAGAAAGAGAGGCGCTTCAACACTAGTGGGAAGCAGATGCAATCTCTTTTGGTGAAAGATGTGTTGCCGTGCCAAAATCTTCCAGCACGCATTCCGCCGCGATCTGGCCCGACATGAGCACCATAGGGACACCTGGCCCTGGGTTCACGCTGCCGCCGGCAAAGTAAAGGCCTTTAATAAGCGGACTTCGATTGCCGGTTTTAAAGGCTGAACGCAATCCACGTTGTGTGACGACCCCATAGATCGCGCCGCGGTTTGCCCAGTAGAGACGCTCAATATCTCTTGGAGTGAGAGCATGAGAAACCTGAATGGATTCTCTTAATCCTACAAGGCCACAGCGTTCTAGCTTAGCAAGGATGCGCTGTTGATAATCGGCACCCTGTTGCTCCCAATTAAAGGCATCGGTAAGATAGGGGCAATGGACTAGTACATACAGAGCAGTGGTATTTGGTGGGGCTACGGAAGGGTCGGTTATACTCGGCGCTGCCAGATAGCAAGTTGGGTCGTCGTGAGGGATTTTGTGTTCGTAGAGATCGCGAAACTCGGCATCGCTATCGGCAGAGAAGAAAAAGTTGTGGTGTTGAAGTTGGGGCCATGTGCGATTGCATCCGAGGTAGAGCACAATGCCGGAGCAGGCCGGCTCGAGTTGCTTTTGTCGTTTTGTGAGGTACGCT
>NZ_DATGLN010000130.1:0-1835 GCF_035294165.1 Chthonomonas sp. | reverse complement strand
CGGCCATCTTAAAGAAGGGGTGCACGTACGTTATGAATTCACCCACTTCTGGCTCCGGCGCACCCCAGCTGTTGGACACCACGTCCGCGAGGTGATTGGTTATCACGTACACGAGGCTCTGGATGAGCGTGTATCCTGCGTCCGGTGAAACAACGGAGACGATGTTGGCCTGCGGGGCGAAGGCGTGTGCGAGCTCGAAGTCGAGGGCGCTCTCAACCTCCCATAGGGTGAGGACGGCGTTCTCGTACTGTGTGAGTGTGCCCTCTATGTTGGGTGTCCCATAGGGGTAAAGGACCTGGAAGGAGGCCGGCGCGGAGACATTGTAGAGTGCATCGTACGTAGCCATGTCCGTGGAGGCGGTGGGGTCACCGTAGGCGTCCGTGACGGCTACGGTTTCAAACTGGCCCTGATAGCCCGCATCCAAGAGGGATAGCTCGTCATACGCCTTGTATAGTGCGTAGGGCGTGTAGGGTGGCTGGGGGGACGCTGCGCCTCCGAAGCCATTATTTATGTCGTTTAGCGCTTGGGTCACTGAGAGGTTTGAGGCGGGGTTAACGAGTAGTTGGGGGATAAAGTAGGGGTAATCTGTGAATCCAATAGCCGAGCTCACTACTCCGGCGAAGCTAGAGGGCACATATATTGGTTTGATGTTAAAGTAGTATACGCCGAGACTGGTGTTGTACAGTGCGAATGTGGTGTTGAAGGCTGACTCAACGTTGAGGATGGAACCTTCGAGGCCCATGTAGAGCCTGTCGTTCGAGGGTAGCACGCTGAGGCCGTGCGATTCATAATAGGTGGCTACGGAGTTATATGTTGATTCGTTAGGCTCAAACCACTCCATGAATGTGTCATGAGAGAGGTAGTGGCCGTAGATGGGTGAGCTAGGAGAAGAAACACCCTGGAGAAACTGGTCGAGCAACGCGTTGTTAACCGTGTTGAACCCGAGGAACACTGTTATGTTTTGGGCCAGATTCAAATCAGCGCTAAGCTGAACTGCTCCTTGCGGTATGTATGGGACGCTCCCGTTAAGCTCAACCATACCCGTGCTGCCAAGCAAGCCCTGAAGAGTTGAAAACCTCGGAGACGACCAAGTTGACACCGACACGCCAGCAACCAGGGCGGCGACGGTAAGCGAAAACACAACCAGAGACGCGATCAAAACGCCTTTAACGTCTCCATTAACACGACGCATACTCGGCTAACCAGGGAGAAGTATTTATTTATTGCTTCCAACTAAGATATATAGTAACATTATTGTAACCTAAATGCAGATAACAAAAAGCTCGCACGGAGAGCAGTAAAATGTAACATGTTGAGTTCCATACTATGTGCACAGGGACTGGGGACGTAAGTGTAGACCGATGCATAGAGCCACGGTTTTAGCGGTGCCGAGCCAACGGGGGACGTTGTGCCTGCAGTTACCCCCGCAGGCGGGGACACCTGCGCAGTGAATGTCGGGTCTGTCGGAACTGCGAGGGATAACGATTTCTGCGACGCCCAACACTTGATGATTTTACGATTTTCATCTTGAAAGTAGCCGTAGTCGTGGCAACTATGCCCGCGGGTAGCAGTATCAAGTTTAGGATCATCTATATTGGCAAAATTCCTCTCCTTGAGCTTTTTGTCCACTACACTACAGGTAGTTCTGTGGTTCGCGTCTATTCCACGATGACACCTGTACATGTGTGGAGGCGCCCGTGGTTTTAGGCTGTGAGCCTGTTTTCAAGGAACTCGGCGGTTGCCTTAAATGCCTTGAGCATGTTCGAGCGCTTGGTGAATCCGTGGCCTTCGTCTTCAAAGAGCATGTACTCTACGTTTCTCCCCATCGCCTTGAG